>NZ_JBBEVD010000033.1:0-3310 GCF_037414265.1 Pseudoalteromonas sp. C12FD-1 | reverse complement strand
GGGTTTATACTCGGTGATTATTGTGTTGTAGGCGCCTTGCTTGCTGGCGCACTAAAAGCATAGCTTTTACAAATAAACACAATCCCAATACGGATATTTGCTTATGTTGTCTACTAACTTTGCGCGTAAAGGGTTCGCTACTATATACCTAGCTTGAGCTATTAAATCTTCATCATCTCTAATTTTGTGGTCATAATAATTTGTTTGCCATATTTTTCCGTTTGTACCGTTATGTTTATTAAACCTATAAGTTGTAATATTCTTAAACTTTCTAACAAGGTTTGATAATTCCGGGTTATGATTTAATTGTAAAAGCCAATGTATATGATCAGGCATAATTACAAAGCAAATAGTGTTTAGAGAGTTATTTTTTGAAAATAAAACAAGCTCTCTAGCTATCAACTGCGCATTTAAATAATTAGCAAATAATGGCTTACGAAAATCGCAACATAAAGTTATGGAGTAAAAGGCATTAATTGTAGGGCATCTACCTCTTAAGCGTTTATGTGTGTTAGCCATATAGTTTTATTCCTTTTTTATCCTTTATGCGTGAGCAAGCTTCACGCCTACGTTGGTTTTATACTCGGTGTGTATTGTGTTGTAGGCGCCTTGCTTGCTGGCGCACTAAAAGCTAAGTTCCAATCTCAATTTTAACCTCACTACCCAATACCTCTTTATACTTACTTGCTAATGCGCGCTTTGCCTCATTATCGCCGTGCACAATTTTTATATGGCTTGGCTTTTTACGCATGCCGGTTACAAATTTAACTAACCCGTTTTGATCGGCATGTGCGCTGTAGCCGCTAATGGTGTGTACCTGTGCGTTAATTGTAATGCGTGTATCGTTTATAAAAACATAACCATTGCGAGGGCCGTATTTTTGTATATCGCGACCAAGCGTACCTCTGCCCTGGTAACCTACAAACAATACATCGGTTGTTTTGTCACCTAAAAAGCGCTCTAGGTAATTAACTATTCGCCCGCCACTGCACATACCGCTGGCAGCTAAAATAATGGCAGGGGTTTGGCGCGAGGCTAAATAATTAATAATAGCGATATGCTCGCGATGGGTATCAACCGTGGTTAGGTTTTCAAAATCCAGCGGATGGCGGCCTTTGGCTACTTTACGTTTAGCCTCTGTATCCCATAAATGTTTAAACTTAATATATTGCTCGGTAAAATTGGCAGCCATGGGAGAGTCTAAAATTACATGAATACTTCGCCAAGGCGATCCTTTAGGTGATTGATGTATTAGCTGTTCTAGCTCGTAAAGTAGCTCTTGTGTACGGCCAATACTAAATGCCGGCACTAACACTACACCGTTATCTGCGACTGCGCGTTCAATTACATTTTTTAGTGTTTGGGAGCGCTCTTTACGGCCTTGGTGGTTTTTATCGCCGTAGGTTGACTCTATAACTAATGTATCGGCCTTATAAGGCGGTTTTGGAGCAGGTAATAGTGGCGTGTAGGGGGCGCCTAAATCGCCTGAAAACAACACTCTATGCTTACTTTTATCATCATTAACTATATCTACCTCCACATAGGCTGAGCCTAATATATGCCCAGCGCGCTGAAACCGCGCCTTAGCTATTTGCTCGTTGGCGCAAGGTAGCGCAAACCAAGTATTAAAATTAACGGCAACAATGCGCTTGTTTAGCAAACTTAAACACGCATTTATAATTTTAGTATCGCGGGTAACGCCCACCTTTAAAGCATCTTCAATCACGAGTGGCAGTAAACTAGCCGAGGCAGGCGTAGTATAAATAGGCCCCTTAAAACCCGCTGCTAATAAATACGGAATGCGCCCCACATGATCAATATGGCAGTGCGTAACAATAAGCGCAGTAATGTGTTCAATATTAAACTCTATTGATAAATCATCTTTTGCGTCTTCCCCCTGAAAAAGCCCGCAATCTATTAGCACGCTGGTTTTATTATTAATAACTAATTCATGGCACGAGCCAGTCACGCCATTTACCGCTCCGTGGTGAAGTATTTGCATAAGTATCTACACTTCGTTTTTTAAGAGTAAAGTTAAAAGTAGGGCTAAACAGTGATTTAAGCAAAATTAAGGAGTGCTTTTATTGTAGGCGCCTTGCTTGCTGGCGCACTTAGGCTTTATGCCGCGTTAAAATAATAAGGCTAAACGCGAGGTAAACTCGCTGCTACTTGTATGTTTTTTCATTTACTCCTCTTTTGCTTCTCTTTGTGCAAAAAATAAAAACATTAATTCACAAAGAGGTTATGAGACGCTTCGCTTCAGGGGGATCGTTGTAGGCGCTTTGCTTGCTGGCGCACTCAGACTTTATGCCAATGTAAAACAATAAGAGCAAGCGCAGTTAAATTAGCTGATACTCGTATGTTCTAAATCAGAATTAGAGCGTTGGATACTTATGATTCCAACAAAATCCTCCTCGGCTGTTTACAAAGTTAGTAAATATTTACAATAAACACCTATTTACTTAATGCGCTTAAATTGTTTATAATTGCGCGTTATAAAATTTGCGTTGTGTTTTTTGCAATTGTAGTAAGGATTACTATGGAAAGTTGGTATTTAGTTACGTGTAAGCCTCGCCAAGAAGAACGAGCAGCCACCAACTTACTTAACCAAGGGATTGGAGTGTTTTACCCCAAGCTAACCACCGAGAAACTGGTTAAAGGTCGACGTACCGTTAAACAGTCAGCTCTATTCCCTAACTACCTATTTGTTTGCCTTGAGTCACAAAACGGTAACTTTTCTGCGGTAAAAAATACGCGCGGCATTAGTGGCTTTGTATCTTATGGGGCAAATTATCAAATTGTACCTACAGCCCTAATAGAACAGCTTAAAAGTGAGCGTTTACAAACTAATGATTCTACTTTACCAAAAGCGGGTGATGTAGTTAGTGTGCATAATAACTCATTTAATAATATTTCGGCTATTTACAAAGAGCCAGACGGTGATATGCGAAGTATTTTGTTAATTAATCTACTTAATAAACAAGTAGAAATGAGCGTAGATAATAAAGATATAAACCAACACTAGTTAAATACGCAGCATCGGCTTTATGCCTAAAATTTAAGTAAGTATCAGTACGTAGGAACTGCAACCTAGGGGCGGAAGCGTGCCCAAAGGGCTAGATAAGCAAATATTTTTGCTTTCAAGCTGAAGCGAGAGGAGCTCTGCGACGAACTGGAACGTGAAGCGTGCCCAAAGGGCTAGACAAGCTTGTAGACGCACAGCTTGCTGGCGTAATGGGCGAAGCCCACAGCCTACGTTGGTTTTATACTCGGTGATTATTGTGGTGTAGGCGCCTTGCTTGCTGGCGCA
>NZ_JBBEVD010000032.1:0-95473 GCF_037414265.1 Pseudoalteromonas sp. C12FD-1 | reverse complement strand
AGAGCAAGAACGTATTGCAGCAGAGCAAGCAGAAGCTGAGCGTTTAGAGCAAGAGCGCCTAACGGCCGAACTGGCAAAAGAAGAAGCTAAACTTACCGAAAAGCCTAAAAAAGAAGGCTTTTTCTCCCGTCTTAAAAAGGGCTTATTAAAAACCCGCGTAAACATAGGTTCGGGCTTTGCCTCTATTTTTAGCGGTAAAAAAATAGACGATGATCTTTTTGAAGATCTTGAAACTCAGCTTCTCACCGCCGATTTAGGTGTTGATACCACCATGAAGCTAATTGATAGCCTGACTGATGCCGCTGATCGTAAGCAGCTAAAAGATGGTGATGCACTTTATGAGTTAATGAAACAAGAAATGGCCGCTATGCTTAAAACGGCAGAGCAACCACTAGAGATAAACGCAGATAAAAAACCATTTGTTATTTTAATGGTAGGCGTAAACGGTGTTGGTAAAACAACCACCATAGGTAAGCTTGCTAAACAATTTCAGAATGAAGGTAAGTCGGTTATGTTAGCCGCAGGTGACACATTCCGTGCTGCTGCTGTTGAGCAACTTCAGGTTTGGGGTGAGCGTAATAGTATTCCGGTTATTGCTCAGCACACAGGTGCAGATAGCGCATCGGTTGTATTTGATGCGTTTCAAGCCGCTAAAGCGCGTAATGTAGATGTATTAATTGCCGATACAGCAGGGCGCTTGCAAAATAAAGACAACTTAATGCAAGAGCTTGAAAAAATAGCGCGTGTAATGAAGAAAATTGACCCCGATGCACCGCATGAAGTTATGCTAACCATTGATGCTGGTACAGGTCAAAATGCAATTAGCCAAGTAAACTTATTTAACCAGTGTGTTGGTTTAACTGGTATTACTCTTTCAAAACTTGATGGTACGGCTAAAGGTGGGGTTATATTTGCGGTTGCAGATAAATTTAATATTCCTATTCGTTACATTGGTGTAGGAGAAGGTATTGATGACTTGCGTGCGTTTAAGAGCGACGACTTTATTGATGCGTTATTTAGCCAAGACGAGGATGATGTATAATTTATAAAAGGGAGCTTGCTCCCTTTTTAATTGCAAGGAATTCCAATTTACTATTTTGGGGCTGGCACAATAAATAATGATAAATTTTCAGCAAGTAAGTAAAACCTATCCGGGTGGGCATCGCGCTCTCGAAAAAGTTACATTTCATATTAAGCCTGGCGAGTTGGCTTTTTTAACCGGTCACAGTGGTGCAGGTAAAAGTACCTTATTAAAGCTCATTAGCTTAATGGAGCGCCCCTCTGCAGGAAACGTGCTAATTAATGGAGTTGATTTAAATAAAGTTAATTCTCGGCAAATTCCTTATGCGCGCCGCGATATTGGTATTATTTTTCAAAATCATCGTTTGTTAGAGCGCTACACTGTGTTTGATAACGTGGCACTGCCGTTGATTATTGAAGGCACCCATCATAAGCAAATAGCTAAACGAGTTCATGGTGCGCTAGATAAAGTAGGGCTGTTAGATAAAGTTAAATGCCATCCTTCTACACTCTCTGGTGGTGAGCAGCAACGCGTTGGCATTGCCAGAGCAATTGTAAATTCTCCGCCTATTTTATTGGCCGATGAACCAACGGGTAACCTTGACCCTGAGCTCTCTATGGAAATATTAAGGCTATTTGAAGATTTTAATAAACACGGTACGACAGTATTTATAGCAACGCACGACCTTGGTTTAGTGTCGCGTTTAAAATACCGTAGCCTGACTTTAAAAGATGGCCGTATGCTTGAAGACCCACTTGCGGAGGGGACACTGTGAGTTTGTTATTTAAAGGGCGCCAAAACTCAAACGATAAACAAAAAAAATCAGCCATAGCGGGTGGTTATTTTTTTATTATTAATATTTTTCGCCAAGGGGTGCACAGCTTAGGTGAAATGTGGCGTACGCCACTTGCTTCATTAATGACAATTGCTGTACTTGGCCTAAGTTTAACATTACCTGCTACGCTGTATTTAGTCGTAAAAAATGTACAACAAGTTAGTAGCGGGTTTGAAGAAGCCAGTGAAATATCGCTTTTTGTAAAAGAAAGTATGAGCGAGCAAGAAACACAAACCTTAGTAAAGCGTTTAGCACTTTACGCCGAGGTAGACAGTGTTGAATTTATTTCTAAGCAGCAAGCACTAACTGAATTTAAAGATGTGTCGGGGTTTGGACAAGCTTTAGAATACCTAGATAGCAACCCGCTACCCGATGTTGTATTAGTGACACCTACTAAACGACATCGCCAGCCCAATGCAGCTAAAGCACTGCTTACTAAACTTGAAAGCGAGCGCGAAGTAGACTTTGGTAAGCTTGATATTGCCTGGCTTGAGCGCCTAAATGCATTATTAGACTTATTAAAAGAAAGCGTTATCACAATTGCTTTATTACTTCTTACATCCGTTACACTTATTATTGGTAATACAATTCGTTTATCGATTATGGATAAAAAAGAAGAAATACAAGTAATGAAGCTAGTGGGAGCTACTAATACGTTTATACACGCTCCATTTTTGTGGACCGGCATTTGGTATGGCGTTATAGGGGGCTTGTTTGCATTTATTTGTATTGCCTTAATGATGTGGTGGTTAACTAGTGCAGTAAGTAGCGTTGCGGGCGTGTATCAAACAAGCTTTTCGTTAATTGGTTTAACGCTTAATGAGTTTGGGGCATTAGTTTTACTCGCAACTAGCTTAGGCTTTATTGGTTCTTACTTATCGGTTAACCGATATATTAAAGAAATTGAGCCAGACAAAGTGTAAATATGCCTGCTAATGGCTGACTCAAAAATGTCATGTTTGTATATTATTATCCTCAAATGAGATTAGTTGTAAATGCACTGTTACGCTTACGCTAATCTCTAGCAATCCCTTAGTTCATCACTTATTCAGCCGTATGTAGTAGACTTAACATACGCTAAAAAACCACTTGATTTACTCTTAAAAAAAGTTTTAAATTGGGGTTAGCACTCTTAGAGAAAGAGTGCTAAGATGGTTTCAAATGTTTATCACCGAGGTGAAAAATGAGTAAAGATTTATACGCAATGGCACTTACAGTTGGGCAACAAAGCGCAAGCATGGACGGCTACCTTCAAGCGGTTAGCACAATTCCTATGCTTAAAGCTGAACAAGAGAAAGAGCTAGCAACACGACTTCAAGAAGAAGGCGATCTTAGTGCTGCAAAGCAACTCATTATGTCGCATTTACGCTTTGTAGCACATATTGCTAAAAGCTACTCGGGGTATGGTTTGCCACAAGCCGATTTAATCCAAGAGGGCAATATAGGCCTGATGAAAGCCGTTAAGCGCTTTGACCCAAGTGTGGGTGTACGCTTAGTATCGTTTGCTGTTCATTGGATTAAAGCAGAAATTCATGAGTTTGTGCTTAAAAACTGGCGCATCGTAAAAGTTGCGACCACTAAAGCGCAACGTAAATTGTTTTTTAATCTTCGTAAAAACAAAAAACGTTTAGGTTGGTTTAACCAAGCAGAAGTGAGCACTGTAGCGAATGAGCTAGGTGTGAGTGAAAAAGAAGTTCGTGAAATGGAATCGCGCATGAGCGGCCAAGACATGGGTTTTGACTTAACGGGCGACGATAACGACGACGCGCCAACAAGTACGTATTCACCAGTACAATATTTAACAGATGGCTCTGCCGATTTAGCTGACGATATTGAGCAGCAACAATGGCAAGAGCAGTCACATACTCGTTTATTTAGCGCACTTAAAACGCTAGATGAACGCTCGCAAGACATTGTAAGTGCGCGCTGGTTGTCTGATGACAAAGCAACACTTCAAGAGCTTGCAGAAAAGTACAGTGTATCTGCTGAGCGTGTTCGCCAGCTAGAAAAAACAGCGATGAAAAAGCTGCAAAGTGCTATGAGCTAATAGCGCAAAAAATTTGAAACTTAAAAAGCCCTGCATAAATATGCGGGGCTTTTGCTTTGTGGCTGTAAGTATTTTTATCAACGTTTTTAGCTATTAATTTTTCTTTTGTCAGCTTACTTGTATGACTTAAATGCGCTTAAAAGGCCACCCGTAGCTACCTAGCGTTGATCCCTTTTCCTTGCGCCTGTGCTAATTGTATATACTTTTTATGTACTAATTGCGATACCGGGACTAATTCAAAACCTTGCTCGGTGAGCTTAGGCAGTGCCTGGCGTAAAAAGTCGATGGTTTCTGGGTAGGGGTGGGCAATCGCAATGGCAAAGTGATGCTTAGTCGCTTTATATTTTAGCTCCTCCAGCCTTTGCTGCAGCTGCTCATGTGTGGTTATATTGTCTAAAAACACATGGCGGCCAATATTTTCAACCCCGATAAAATTTGCCGCATTTTGCGCTTGGCTTAAGTCGGTAGTCCGGCTATCTAAAAAAAATAAGTTACGTTTTTTTAGTACTTCCATAGTCCACTTCATAGCTTGGCTCTGCTGGGTGAGTGCCGACCCCATATGATTATTAACCCCTTTTACTTGCGGTAAGCTTGCCAGTGCAGTACCTAAAGTTTTTTGTAGTTGTTCTTTGTCCATATCAACAGTAAGCCCACCTGGCCCGAGTGCTTTGCCGTTTAAGGCCTGCATTGGCACATGCAATAAAAGCTCTTTATTTGCTTGGCTGGCAAGCGAGGCAAAAATTTGAGAGTAGGGTGTGTGGGGCAAAATTGAATACGACAATTGCCCTGGTAAGGTAAGAAATTCTAAATCTCGCTGATGATAACCAATATCATCAATTACGATGGCTATTTGCTTTGCCCAAGCAGTGCTAGATACAAAGCAAATAACCAACAACAGCCATTTTGTTATTTTCACGTTTATAGTTTTTATTATCTTTTTATTTATTGAGATTTACTATTGCATGCTAAGTAATTGCTTAGCTTTTACTAACTGCAAGTCGCCTAGTATTTCATGTTCAAATTGTGGTGCATTTTTGTTCTGTTCATTTTTTATTATAACGGCTTTATTTGATTGTGGAAGGGTTGCTTGTGCAATTGCTACATCAGGGGTAACTCCTACGCCTTCAATCGATACGCCTGCTGGTGTAAAGTACTTAGCAGTTGTTAATTTTAGCGCTGTATTACCATCACCAAGTGGGATCAAAGATTGCACCGAGCCTTTACCATAAGACTGGTTACCAACCACAGTGGCGCGCTTATTGTCTTTTAAAGCGGCTGCGAGTATTTCAGCCGCAGAGGCTGAATTTTCATTAATAAGTACCACAATAGGTATGCCTTTGAGTATGTCGCCTCGTTTAGCGTAGTAGGCTTGATTAGCGTCGTAGTAGCGCCCTTTAGTGGTTACTATAGTGCCACTTTGTAAAAATAGATCCGCTACCGCCACTGCGCTTTGTAAAGTACCACCGGGGTTGTCACGTAAATCAATCACTAACCCTTTAAGTGGCATGCGATAATCATTTTTAAGTGCAGCTACCTGCAGCGCCACTTCATGTAGGGTGTGATTAGAAAAAGTATTAATGGCTAAATACCCCATGCCTGAGTCGAGTAATTGGCTTGTGGCGCTTTCTAAATTTATTTCTTTGCGATTTACCAAAAAGCTAAGTGGTTGCTGCTGCCCTATGCGCTTTATTGTTAGCTGTACTGTGTTAAAGCGGGTATCTTTTATCAACGCGGCTACTTGCTCTAAGCTATGTGTTTGCGTGTTTGTATTATTAACACTAACAATAATATCACCCGCTAAAATACCAGCCTTTTGTGCTGGGGAGTTTTTAACTACACCAATAATAGTTATCTCGCTCTCAATGTCTTTCACTTCAATACCCACACCAGTGTAATGACCATTAGTGTTATTAAATAGGGCGTCTAGTTCATCTTCGTTGAGGTATTTCGAGTAGGGGTCGAGCTGGTCGAGTAAAATTTCTACCTGCTGATTGTTAAAGGTACTTTGTGCATTTTTAGTAACTGATAAGTCATCAACATAATAGGCTTGAATATTAAAAAGTATTTCAGATATCTGCTGACTTTTAAGATCTTTAATTGAGCTGGCAAGTAACGAGTTACTAAAACTAAAAGCAGCAATACATACAAGTGCGCACAAAAAAAACGAATAGCGCGTACGAGAAGAGGGAAATGAGCGTGTTTGTGGTATTTTTTGAGTCATCAGCTGCTCCTAATGCGGTGCAGCTGTTTTATTCACTTAAATACGTCTGCACCATTTAACAGGATTTACTGCGCGTCCTTTGTGGCGTATTTCAAAGTATAGACCAGAACTCGACTGCCCGCCGCTTTGACCTACTAATGCCAACGTTTCGCCTTCTCGAACCATGTCACCCACATCTTTTAATAGCGTTTGTGCATGCCCATACAGGCTCATAAAGCCCTCACCATGATCAACTACAATAACCCAGCCAAAGCCTTTAAGCCAATCTGCAAATACAACTTGGCCATTATTAATACTGTTCACATTAGTGCCTTCTTTAGCACCAATTAACACGCCTTTCCAGTCTATGCCGCCATGTTTGCGTTGACCAAATGTGTGTTTTAGCTTGCCTTTGCTGGGCCAATTAAGCTTGCCTTTACTTTTATTAAGACCGAGTAATTCAATTTTTTGAGTTTTTTCTTGTTCAAGTTCTTCAATGGTGGTGATTAATGTTTGCTCGTTGTCTTTTAAGTAGTTAATCGAGCTTTTAGTACTATTAAGCTGCGCTTGTAAGTTTTTAAGATTAGTTTGGCGCTCACTTTGTGCATTTACTAGCGCGTTTTGGCGTCTTTTTTGTTCTTCGAATAAAGCGGCTAATTTTTGTTTGGTTTTGGCAAGTGCTACTTGGTTATCTGCAATTTGCTGCTGCAGTACTTTAAGTTCTTCAATTTGCTCTATGCGTGCTTTATTTAAATAGTTGTAATAGCTTAGTGTACGCTCAAATTTAGCCGTGTCTTGCTGGTTTAACAACATTTTGGGGTAGTCGTCGCCCCCAGCCATGTAAGCACTTTTTAGCTGGGCCGCTAAAACAGCTTGAAATTTTGCATGTTGCGCTTTTAATTGCTGTGCTTTTTGTTGTTGTGCTTGTTGTTTTTGCTCGGTTTCTGTTACTGATTGCTCAGCCATATTGAGGGCTTTGGCATTTTTAGCTATTTCTAGCTCGTGTTTTTTTAAGTTTTTTTGCAGTGCGGCAATTTTTTTTCGTTGTGCGTTGTACTCTGCTTGGCTTTGCTCTAATGCAGATTGCACTTCTGATAGGTCTTTTTTAGTGCGGTTTTCGTTAGCGGTTGCAGGTGCAACCACTAACGAAGCCAATACCAATGTATAAACACTAAACCAATTTACTGGTTTGCTCATGTGTTATTTCAACGTCATGATTGGCGTGCCGGTCATTTCGCTTGGTTGCTCCATGCCCATAAGGTGTAACATTGTAGGCGCTACATCACTTAGTGCTTTACCTTCGCTCGGAGTTGCATCGCGCCCTACATAAATAAATGGCACTGGCTCGCTGGTGTGAGCTGTATGTGCTTGACCTGTAGTGGCATTGGCCATTTGCTCTGCATTCCCGTGATCGGCTGTGATAAGCGCTTCACCGCCATACTCAGCTAGCGCTTCTACTACTCGACCTATACACGCATCAACAGCTTCACAAGCTTTAACTGCAGCTTCAAATACACCAGAGTGACCTACCATGTCACCATTTGGGTAATTACAAATAATGGCATCAAACTTACCGCTTTTAATAGCTTCAATAAGTTTATCGGTCAGCATTTCTGAATTCATTTCTGGTTGTAAGTCGTAAGTTGCAACCTGTGGCGAAGGAATTAACTCGCGAGATTCACCTTCAAATTCATCTTCGCGTCCGCCACTAAAGAAAAACGTAACATGGGCGTATTTTTCTGTTTCAGAAATACGCAGTTGTGTTTTGCCGTTCTTTTCAAGCCATTCACCTAATACGTTCACCAGTGGGGTAGGGCCAAATGCGACTGGGGCATCAATATCAGCTGCATATTCTGTCATCATTACAAATGCGCTTAGCTGAGGTGATTTTTTCTTGGTGAAACCATCAAACTCTGGCTCTACAAAGGCGCGGGTTATTTCGCGGGCACGGTCGGCTCTAAAGTTAGCAAAAATTACGGTGTCACCGTCATTAATTTGTGCAGCTTCAGTACCTTGTGGTGTGATTGTGGTTGGTGCTACAAACTCATCGTTTTCGTCGCGCTCATAAGCGGCTTCTAATGCCGATACGCCATCAGCATAGTTAAACTCGCCTTCACCTAGCGTCATTACATTGTAGGCTTTTTCTACACGGTTCCAACGATTGTCTCTGTCCATGGCGTAATAACGGCCTACAAGTGACGCTAAGCGACCACAATTTAGCTCAGCAAATAAGGCTTCTATACGCTCTATTGATGCTTTAGCACTGCGCGGTGGTGTATCGCGGCCATCTAAAAAGCCATGAAAATACACTTCTTTTGCACCGCGCTTAGCAGCCAATTGAATACTTGCAACAATATGATCTTCATGGCTGTGAACACCACCTGGGCTTAATAAACCCATAATATGCACGGCCTTACCTGCTGCTACTGCTTTATCGATGTTTTCAACAAGTGCAGGGGTTGAGTCAAATTCGCCATCGTTAATTGCTTTAGTAATGCGAGTAAAGTCTTGATAAACAATTCGGCCGGCCCCTAAATTTACATGGCCTACTTCTGAGTTACCCATTTGCCCTTCAGGTAAGCCCACATCTAAACCTGAGCCTGAAATTAATGTGCGTGGGCGGGTTGCCCATAGGTTATCTAAAACGGGAGTGTTGGCAGCAAGAATTGCATTGCTTTGCTCATCTTCGCGGTATCCCCAACCGTCTAAAATCATTAATACCAGTGGTTTTTTATGCTCTGTCATAATAGCTCCTGAAAATTAGCACCTGTTGATGGGCACTGTGCACCGAAAAGGTTATCTGGTTAGTTTTAGCATACCGTGTTTTAACGCCAGGATCAGCATTGAAAACAAGATATTAAATTTTTCTCTTACTTTTATAATATGGGGCGCTTTATGTGTTTTTAAACCGCAGCAAACTCGCAATTTAACTTGGTTTGGGTATACTTGCGTGGCTAAAGTACAAAATACCTAGAATATTAGGTTTAGAACATAATTTCATAGTGGAAGTAGAATGGATCAATATATTGAATTTATTACAAATCATCCTATTTTAAGCCTTGCTTGGGTTGGTCTTGTATTTCTTATTGTAAGCGGCTGGATAAAGAGTAAGTTTTCAGCAGTGAGAGAAATAAACCCACAGCAATTAACACTTCTCATTAACCGTGAAGATGGCAAAGTAGTTGATATTCGTGCTCAAAAAGAATTTAACGCAGGGCGTATTGCCGGTGCTGAACACTTAAGCCCTGAAAAAGCAAAACAATCTGACTTTTCAAGCCTTGAAAAGCACAAGAGCAAACCCATTATATTAGTATGTGCCACAGGCATGACTGCTCAAGGTACTGCTAATGCAATGCATAAAGCAGGCTTTGAATCGGTTTATGTATTATCAGGTGGTATGGGGTCGTGGCAATCTGCCAGCCTTCCAACTACAACAGGTCGCTAATCAGTTTAGTAGAACCGATAGAGGATTTATTATGAGTAATGTTGTTTTATACACCAAAGCGTATTGTCCATTTTGCCAACGTGCTCTTGCACTTTTAAACAGTAAAGGCGTTGAGTACACAAATATTGATATTGGTGTACAACCAGAGCTTCGCGACGAAATGATTACTAAAGCAGGTGGCGCAAGCACAGTACCGCAAATTTTTATTAATGATGAACATATTGGTGGCTGCGACGACATGATGGCTATTGAAGCGCAAGGTAAACTTGACGCTAAGCTAAATGCTTAATTTTAATTATAAAAACTAACACGTAGGAAGCACAATGAACGAAGAAAATCAAAACGCAGCAGCACAAGAAGGTGGCGCACAATTTGCCATTCAACGTATTTACACTAAAGATGTATCGTTTGAAACACCTAACTCGCCTGCGATTTTTCAAAAAGAATGGACGCCAGAAGTTAAACTAGACCTAGACACACGCTCTAATAAGCTCGACGAAGGTGTATTTGAAGTTGTTTTAGCATTAACTGTTACAGCCTCTATTGGTGAAGAAACTGCGTTTTTATGCGAAATTCAACAAGCCGGTATTTTTACTGTTGGCGAGCTTGAAGAAGTACAACTAGCACATATGCTAGGTGCATACTGCCCTAACGTGTTATTCCCATATGCGCGTGAAGCCGTATCTAATCTTGTTAACCGTGGTACTTTCCCACAGCTTAACCTTGCGCCAGTGAACTTTGATGCGTTATTTGCACAATACATGCAACAACGTACTGCGCAAGCTGAGCAGGTTTCAGCAGACGCATAACTTATGAGTACAGCAACTTCAGCTGTTACTGTATTAGGAGCGGGGTCTTATGGCACCGCTCTTGCTATTTGCTTAGCCCGAAATGGTCACCAAGTGACACTTTGGGGTCGCAATAGCGACGACGTTGCCACGCTTGCAGCTGAGCGGAAAAATCAACGTTACCTTCCTGATGTACCATTCCCTGACACTCTTTTATTACAAGCCGATTTACAACAAGCCGTAGCCAGCAGTGCTATTGTACTTGTGGTTGTGCCAAGCCATGCCTTTGCCGATACATTGCAGCAAATTAAACCAGCGCTGGTTGAAGGTGCACAAGTGGCGTGGGCAACAAAAGGGCTTGAGCCAAATACGGGGCGCTTGCTGCAAGAGGTTGCACTGCAAGAACTGGGTGATGAGATACCGCTTGCGGTTTTATCAGGCCCAACCTTTGCAAAAGAAATGGCAATGGGTTTACCCACCGCTATATCCGTGTCTTCTACCTCAACGGAGTTTGCACAGCAACTTGCAGATTTACTCCATTGTGGGCGCTCGTTTCGCGTGTATAACAACGATGACTTTATTGGTATTCAGCTAGGTGGTGCCGTTAAAAATGTAATAGCCATTGGTGCTGGTATGTCTGATGGGGTGGGGTTTGGTGCTAATGCCCGTACTGCACTTATTACTCGTGGTTTGGCCGAGCTAACACGCTTAGGCTGTGCTTTAGGGGCTAAGCAAGAAACCTTTATGGGGATGGCCGGACTTGGCGATTTAATATTAACCTGTACCGACAACCAATCTCGCAATCGCCGCTTTGGTTTGGCATTGGGTAAAGGGGAAGGGGTAGACGCTGCTATTGAGTCTATCGGGCAAGTTGTTGAAGGCTTTAGAAATACTAAAGAAGTATATTTATTAGCACAACGCGCCGGTGTTGAAATGCCCATTACTGAGCAAATATATCAAGTACTTTATGAAAATAAAGATATGAAAAAAGCTGCTATGGCTCTATTAGGTCGTGAACAAAAGGCTGAATAATCTCAGCCTTATTGCTAGGCTTTAATTTGCTGAGCCTAGCATTATAGCAATGTGCAATAATACTTATTTCATTTTACGGAGCTAAACGTGTTGTTGCCGTTGTTAAAAATTTTCATTTATAACAACTTAATAGCCAGTTTTTGCCTGGCTATCAACACGTTTTTCCAACCTTAAAATAGAACAATTAATCAAAATGGTATTACTTACCTCCAACAAACCCTAATTGTCGCCACGATTCGTAAATAAATACAGCAACCGAATTTGATAGGTTCATACTACGGCTATTGGCCTGCATAGGAATACGCACACGTTGTTCTTTAGGTAGCGCTTGAATCATATCGTCAGGAAGGCCGCGAGTTTCGGGTCCAAACACTAAGCAATCACCGGCTTCATAACTCGCTTCGTGATGAAGTTGGCTGCCTTTAGTGGTGCATGCATACACTTTTTTAGGTTGGCATTTTTCAAGGTATGCTTCAAACGAGGCGTGGCGCTGAACATTACTAAATTCGTGGTAATCAAGCCCGGCACGTTTTACTCGCTTATCGTCCCACTCAAAACCTAACGGTTCAATTAAATGTAATGAGTAACCTGTGTTTGCACACAAGCGTATGATATTTCCTGTATTGGGTGGGATTTCAGGTTGATATAAAACGATATCCAGCATATTGCGCCTTTCTAATAATCTATAATTTGTCGAGTGGCAGTATACACGAAACCGGTAAAAAAAATGATATACTCGCGCCATTGAATACCGTAAGTAGTGAATATTAACGTGCATCATCGCAGTTACGAATTTTGGGTTAAAACGTCAAGCATAGTGACCATGGTAATGGTGAGCTTAATGATAGCCGCTAAAACCTGGGCGTGGTTGGCGTCGGGTTCGGCCTCTATGCTTGGCTCTTTAACTGACTCATTAATGGATATTACCGCCACTGCCATGAGCTTTTTGGTGCTTGGCTATGCGTTGCGCCCAGCTGATGACGACCACCGTTTTGGTCACGGTAAGGCAGAAGCGCTTGCAGGACTTGGTCAAGCTGCGTTTATAGCAGGGTCCGGTTGTTTATTGGCGTTTCATGGTATTGAGCGCTTATTTAATCCAATCGTGCTTAGTCATTCATTGTTTGGTGTGTGGGTGAGCCTATTTGCTATTGCATGTACGTTAGTGATTGTGTTTTTTCAAATTAAAGTGGTAAAGCATACCGAATCTATTGCTATTAAAGCAGACTCGGTACATTACAAAGGCGATTTAATTTTAAATGCCGCGGTTTTACTTGCTATTTTGCTTTCGTATTATGGCGTTTTATATGCCGATCCGCTATTTGCTATTGGTGTAGCAGGCTATTTACTTTATAACAGCTGGGATATAGCACGCGACAGTGCTGATCATTTAATGGATAAAGAACTGCCGGACGAAGAAAAACAAAGTATTTTTGATATAGCAAAAAAACATGCTGATGTACACGGGGTGCATGGTATTCGCACGCGACAAGGTGGAAAAATTAAGTTTATGCAAATGCACCTAGAATTAGATGACGATTTATCGTTAATTCGTGCCCACAATGTAGCCGATGAAGTGGAAAAAATGATAGCCGATTGCTTTGAGTCTGAGGTTGATATACTTATCCACCTCGACCCATTATCTGTCGTTGTTAAACATTAATAGATTCACAAAATGTGTACATGCTTTTTAGTGCTGGCTTACGAATTTCGTCTCGTTCAAAAAAAAGTTCGTGCTTTGCATCTTTGAAGCTTTCAATTGATGCATTTTCATGACTGTTTGCCAGCTTATCAAGTGCCGTATTATTAACTACTTCATCTTTTTCGGCTTTGGCTATATACATGGGAATAGTGATATTTAACTTATCTACTAATGGCAAAAATTTAATGACCGCATGTAACCATCCATAAGTTACTCCGCCGAGTTGTAAGGCTGGCGTAGCGTGATAGGTTTGCCTAAATTGTTTGTAACGTACTGTACTACTGGTTAGCACGTTTAGGTCGAAACTAGGGGGAGTATAGTTTTTTTGCCCAAATGCATAGCTGTATTGAAAACCCAGCATTTTAGCTATGTTGACAGCCAAAGTGGTAGAAAAGCGAGGCACCTTTTTAGTAAAAATATTTAACATCGGAGCTGACAAAAATACCCCCTTGTAATCATGCTTATAGGTTGCTAAATAATGCAGAGCAATCGCTCCTCCCATTGAATGCGCAATTAACGCTTTATTACCTTGCCAGTGAGTATTGACTACCTCTTCGGTAAACTGGTTTAGATCTGCGCTATAATCTTGAAAGTTTTGAACATAACCTTTGTGCTTGTTTTTCAAATGCCGATAAGAGCGACCTTGACCTTGATGGTCTATTATAAAAACGGCATACCCATTGTTATAAAACTCCCACAGCAGCTCTTTATATTTATCAGCCCCTTCGACTCTGCCAGAGCTAATAACTAACGCCATTTTTGCATTAATGGGTTTTGCATAGGTGTAAAATAATGTGCCATGCAATGTTTTTAAGTTAGATTTAACCAGTGTATTTTCAAAAAAATCTTCAATTGCAGATTGGTTACTTTCAAGCTCGCTTTCACTGCTATAAAACATGAATTACTCTTTAATTATTGGCAAGGTTATATTCGCACACAAGCCGCCATTTTCTTTATTTGATAACACTAAACTACCACCATGAGCAATAATAGCATTTTTAGCGATAGCTAAGCCAAGGCCCGTGCCGCCACTTACTCTGTCGCGGGCATCAGATTGTCTAAAAAAAGGCTCACACAGTTTACTTAGCTGCTCATTTGGAACGCCTGGGCCATCGTCGCAAATTTCTATAAAAATTTGGTTAACGTAGTGTACGTCAAAGCTAATGTTGCTGTGCGCGTATTTTATTGCGTTACGTAATAGGTTTTCGAGCGCGCTGGCAATTAAAGATTCATCGCAGCTTAGCATTACATCGGCATTGCCACTAAATGTAAGCGTTTTAGTGTTTTGCTTGGCTTCAAACTGTGCATCGTTTAATACGTGCTCTACTATATCTTTTAACGATTGCTTTTGCAGTGACAGTGTTTGGCTTTGCGCTTCTAAACGTGACACTTGCAGTACATCAGCAATCATTTTATCAAGTTGGTTGGCTTCTTTTTCTATGCGTAATAAATACGATTGACTTGCCTCGTTGGCTTGCATTTGTGCAAGCCCTGTTGCCATTTTTAAGCGCGTAAGCGGGGAGCGTAACTCGTGAGATATATCAGCAAGCAAACGCTTTTGGGCGCTAATAAGTTGCTCAAGCTGATTAGCCATGCTGTTAAAGTCGCGCCCCAGCACTCCTAGCTCATCTTTTCTGCTTGCTGGTATTGTTACACGCGCTGACAAGTCTCCCGATGAAAGCTTAATAGCTGCTTTTTTAAGGCTGTTAATAGGTGCGATTAAGTTACGGCTAAAAATAAAGCTTAGTATTAAAGAGGCAAAAATAGCCACCAGTACCTTCATCCAATTGGGCATTAACTTAAAGCGCATGAACAAAGGCGGTTGATGATTAATGTCTATTTCGTAAAGGTAAAACTGTCCTTCTGGCACGTTAATATTAACAGGACCGAATGCTTGGTATTTTTCGGTAAAAATAACCTGTGGCGCCAAATTTTGACTAAAGCTAAGTAAATTTAAATCTATTTCGGCGGGTATCTCTTTACTGCTTAATGCATCTTCGGGCTGTGCCGCACCCAAAAATAAAATTTTTCGTTTTGAAAGCCTAGGGTGCGATAAAACATCAGCAAGGGTGCGTTTATGTTTAGTGGCGCTTCGCTCAATGCTTTTAGCAGTATAAATTAGGTTTTTTTTCATTGGCCCATGCAAAGGCTCGTTGCTAACGGCATTAATTGCAGTAATGTTGCTTAAAAAAATAAGCGCTGCCACAGTCCCTGTTATCGTTAGCCAAAACCAAATAAATATTTTAAAAAATAAATAATGCCGAGGGTGCTTTAGCCATGCAAAGTAATGTTTATTACTCACCTTGGATGAAGACATAACCTGTACCTCGCATAGTTTTTATTCGCTCACCTTGAATGTGCTCGGCTATTTTTTTACGAATATTGCTAACATGCATATCAATTGAGCGGTCAAACGAAGCTAAGCGCCTACCGAGCACTTCTTCACTTATTTGCTCTTTGCTGACAACTTCGCCGGCATTTTTAATCAATAACACCAGTACTTCGTACTCTGTGCCTGTCAGTGTGAGGGTGTGCTCGTTAATAGCGGCCTCTCGGGCTGCCAAATTAACTGTAATGCCATTTATATTCATTTTGCTAGGCGTTGCAACGTTTAGACTATTTATGTGCTCTATGCGGCGGGTAATGGCTTTTACACGGGCAAGCAACTCGCGGTGATTAAAAGGTTTAGGTATGTAATCGTCTGCGCCAAGCTCTAGGCCAAAAATGCGGTCAAAGTCTTCGCCTTTTGCAGTGAGCATAATGACCGGAGTTAACTTGGTTTGCCTAAGTTGTTTAAGTACTTCAAAGCCATCAAGGGTGGGGAGCATTACATCAAGCAATATCAGCGCGTAGTCATTTGACAAAGCAAGCTTTAAGCCTTGCTCGCCATCGTGAACGCTTTGTACGTCAAAGCCTTGCGCGGCTAAATATTCAGTGAGTAGTTCGCACAAACCTGTGTCGTCATCAATCATTAATAGCTTCATTTCAAACCCTTAGGCAATTTCTATATGGTTATTTTACTTCTTAAATTGTGCAAAAGTGAATCTTTACACAACCTTTACACTGCTTTGCGTTACTTTGCGTTGCAAGCGGTATAGTTAACTCACTGGCTAAGCAGCCACAACCAAATTCAATCCATCCAATATTAAGGTGATGATTATGACTAAAGTAAATACACTTTCAAAATTAGTACTTATTTGTGGTCTAGCAACGGCTACACTTGGTGCCGGTAGCGTATTAGCAAAAGGCGGCATGCACGATAAGCAAGGGCATTCTCAAGCGCGTTTTTTATTATCTGAGCGCGGCGCCGACAAGCTTGATTTAACCGACGAGCAGCAAACTAAGCTTGAAGCTATTTTTGAAGCGCAAAAAACGCAAATGAAAGCGCTACGTGGCGGCGATAAAGAAGCTCGTAAAGCTGAGCGCGAAGCGCATAAAGCAAAAATGGATGCACTACTTAGCGCTCCAACGTTTGACGAGAACGCGGCAAAAGAGCTATTAAATGCACGCCACGAAAAAGGCACTGAAATTGGTTTAATTAAACTTAAAACTCAACATCAAGTAATGCAGGTGCTTAACGCTGAGCAGCAAGAAAAATTTGCTAAAATGCAAAAGCGTATGGGTAAAAAACACCGTAAGCAAAAAGACTAATATAGCCTTTATTCTATACATCAAAAAGCCAGCTTTATGCTGGCTTTTATCATTTTAGAGGGTGAAAAACGCTTATTTAAAAAAGTCATCATCGTTTTTAGCCATCATTTCTTCAATATCTTCAATCATATCTTGGCTAATTTCGTTCGCCGAGATAATAGGGGTTGATATTTTATTGTTCTCAAACGACCATTCACCTAAGTCAATAAGCTGACAGCGTTTAGAACAAAAAGGACGATGGGGGCTTTGCTCTGACCACTCAACTTTATTTTTACAGGTTGGGCAGTTAACAATTGTTGGCATACTTTACTCTCTACAATTACGCGTTAAGCACATGTACTTAACGCTACTAACTCTACATATTTGTAACGCGGTTTATTTCAGCCAAAGACGTTAAACCATCTGCGGCTTTGCGTAAACCCGATAATCGTAAGTTATTAAACCCAGCTTGCAGTGATACCTCTGCTATTTCGAGTGAATTACCACCGCGCATAATAATTTGTGCAATTTCAGGGGTAATTTGCATTACTTCGTAAATACCTACACGGCCTTTGTAACCATCGGTGCAATTTTCGCAGCCTTTGGGCGCGTATAGAGTCATGTCTTCAATTTGCGCGGTGCTAAAACCTTGGCGAGCTAATTCTTCTGCAGGCAGTGTTTCTGGGGTTTTACATTTAGGGCATAAACGCCTAGCTAAGCGCTGGGCAATAATCAAACTTATAGAGCTTGCTACGTTATACGCAGGCACGCCCATATTTAATAAACGCGTTATGGTTTCGGGGGCTGAGTTGGTATGTAGTGTTGATAACACTAAGTGACCTGTTTGCGCCGCTTTAATTGAAATTTCTGCGGTTTCTAGATCTCGTATTTCACCAACCATCACTACATCAGGATCTTGACGTAAAAAGGCACGCAGGGCGTTGGCAAAGGTCATCTCGGCTTTGGGGTTAATTTGTACTTGGTTAACCCCTTCAAGGTTTATTTCTACCGGATCCTCGGCGGTACTAATGTTTCGCTCTGGTTGGTTAAGTATATTTAAACCAGTATAAAGCGATACTGTTTTACCCGACCCGGTAGGGCCGGTTACCAGTATCATACCTTGTGGTTGCCCAAGCGCATCCATATAGAGCTTTTTCTGATCCTCTTCGTAACCTAATACGTCAATACCTAGCATAGCGCTTGATGAATCAAGAATACGCATTACTATTTTTTCGCCCCATAACGTAGGCATGGTACTTACACGAAAATCGATGCTTTTACGCTCGGTCATTTTTAGTTTAATACGGCCATCTTGTGGTTTACGTTTTTCTGCAATATCAAGCCGTGACATTACTTTTATACGTGCCGATAGCTTGCTTGCTAAGGTGTTGGGTGGATTTGCAACTTCGTGCAAAATCCCATCAACACGAAAGCGAATACGGTATTTATGCTCGTAAGGTTCAAAGTGTAAATCAGAGGCGCCTTTTTTAATGGCATCCATTAAAATTTTATTGATATAAACAATGATGGGCGCATCGTCTTTATCGTCATCTTTAGGTGTGGTTTCTTTAGGGCCTTCAGTATCTAAGTCGGCAAACTCTTTAAATTCATCGGCGCTTAAATCTAAGCTGCCTGCAGCATCAAGTAGTTGCTCAATTTTATTATCCAGCTGAATGTAGTCAACCACGACTATTTCGCACGATAAGCCGGTGCTAAATTCAAAGTTTTCAAAGGCACCGTAATCGGTTGGATCTGAGGCGGCTATGTATACTTTTCTGCCTTTTTGAACAAGCGGTAAAATGTGGTGTTTACGTATTAGTTTTTCTTTAACTAAGTCTTCGGGGATTTGTGCAGGGTCGAAGTCTTTTAAATCAAAATACGGTACGCGAAATAAGTCTATGCATTGCTCAGCTAGGTCGTTGCTGTCAATTTTTCCACATTTAGATATAAGCTCGGCGGTCGAGGCAAACTCTTGCTGTTTTGCTTTTACGGTATCGGCATCAATGCGGCCAAGCGTTATAAATTTTCTCAATAACGGTGAGTTAATATTCATTGCGCACCTATTTTAGTCCTTCAATAGTTAACAATTTATCAGAAAAAGCAGGTAATTACATTCGTTGTGCTTATCAACACTTTTTTGTTAACCAAATTACGAGTTTATATTGTTATGACCGCATTAAGGGGCATTAGTTGTATTTTATACTGCATATTGTAGGTAATTTTTATGAAGAACAACAAGTTCTGCATGAACGAGTGATAAATCGCGGTCATTATTTAGAATATCATCGGCTTTTTGTTGCTTTTCTTCACGTGACATTTGCGATGCTATGATACTATTTACCTGCTCAAGGCTAATATTGTCGCGTTTTATAGTACGTTCAATCTGCACAGGCTGTGGTACATCAATCAATAAAGTGCGGTTGCAGTATTCATTCAGCTTATTTTCAAACAATAATGGTGCAACCAATACAACATAAGCACTGCTTGCATTATTTAAATCGGTGAGTATTTTCTCCCGAATAAGCGGGTGCAATAGAGCGTTGAGCCACTCTTTTTCATCATTATTGGTAAATATTTTAGTGCGTAGGGTTGCTCTGTTTAATGTGCCATCGGGTAGTAAAATACCCTCGCCAAAGTGTTCAATAATTGCATTTAGCCCTTCGCTGTTAGGAGCCACCACTTGGCGGGCAATAATATCGGCATCAACAACGCATATACCCAGCTTTTCAAACATATTACTAACAGCCGTTTTACCGCAGCCAATACCGCCTGTTAAGCCCAATACCCAGTTATTTATTTTAATTGTGTGTTCACTCATGCTAGTAACCTATTAAATTAAAATAGGTAGTTTGAATTTGAGTGCCCCACAAAAGTGTTATCCAGCCTGCTATGGCTAAGTAGGGGCCAAATGGGATAGGGGTTGCTTTGTCTTTACCTTGAATGCTTAAAAGGGCAATGCCAATAATGGCCCCCACCACGCTTGAAAGCAAAATAATAGTTAATAGCGACTGCCAGCCAAGTAGAGCACCAAACACAGCTAGTAACTTAAAATCGCCATAGCCCATACCTTCCTTGCCGGTTAATAGCTTAAATAGCCAAAACACACTCCACAGGCTTAAATAGCCGCAGGCGGCCCCGATTATCGCATCACTCGGGCTTATTGTTACGCCCATTACAGCGGCTATAAGCGTAAGCCATACTAACGGTAAAGTAAGCTGATCAGGCAGTAACATGTGGTCAATATCAATAAAGGTGAGCGCGACTAAAATCCAAGTAACAAAAATATATAAAAGGGCCTGCTCTGTAGCACCAAAGCGGTAGGCAACAACTAAACTTAATAGTGCGGTAATGGCTTCAACTATTGGGTAACGCGCTGATATTGGGTTACTGCAATTAGCGCATTTACCTTTAAGCACTATCCAACTAATAATTGGAATATTTTGCCAAGGCTTAATCGCCGTTTTGCATTTAGGGCAGGTAGAATTAGGCTTTACTAAATTAAATGGCTCGTTAGAGCTAGCATTTGAAGGTTTAGTTGTAAGTTCATCTTCTAATAATAACCGGCATTCACTTTGCCATTCTCGCTGCATCATCAGTGGCAATCGGTAAATAACTACATTTAAAAAACTACCAACACACAGGCTTACTAAGCCCACGGTCAAAAAATAAAACCACTGCTGACTTTGCATTACAGTGGTTATATCAAAAAAAAGATTTTCCATTAAAATACCTAACTTCAGGCCATTTATAGGCCAACTTTATTCGCTGTGTTCAAAAGCTCTTATAATTCAATTTATCTTGCAAGCTATTAATTAGCGTTTAAAATTTTGCTTACAGCTTACAGCTTACAGCTTACAGCTTACAGCTTACAGCTTACAGCTTACAGCTTACAGCTATGTTTTTAAATTACAGAGCCTAACTGGAAAATTGGCAAGTACATGGCAATAATTAAGCCACCTACAAGCACACCAAGCACTGCCATAATAAGCGGCTCTAATAAGCTAGATAAGCCATCAACGGCATCATCCACCTCTTGTTCGTAAATAGTCGCTACTTTGGCAAGCATACCATCAAGCGAGCCAGACTCTTCACCAATGGCTACCATTTGAATCACCATATCGGGGAATATTTTAGAGTTTCGCATCGCCCAGTTCATCTGGTTACCCGAGCTCACCTCTGCTTTAATATCTAAAATAGCATAGCGATACACTGCATTGCCTGAGGCCCCAGCAGCAGAGTCTAGTGCATCAACAAGTGGTACACCTGCTGCAAACGTGGTTGAAAGTGTGCGAGCGTAACGGGCGACAGCGGCTTTATTTAGAATCATGCCAATTACAGGGAGTTTTAATATAGCCCTGTCGGTTGCATCTCTGATTTTTAAGCTTCTAAGGCTGGCCTCTTTAAATATGTAGCCTGCGGCAACAACAATTATAAGTGCGACCCACCAATATGCTTGCATAAATTCAGATATGGCAATTACAAATAAGGTAAATGCGGGCAACTCTGCACCGAAACCATTAAAAATATCTTGAAACTGCGGTACTACAAATATAAGCAGTATTGAAGTAACGATAAGCGCAACCACTAAAACGGCAATGGGGTAAAACATAGCTTTTTTTATTTTTGACTTAAGCGCTTCTGACTTTTCTTTGTACAAAGCAACACGGTCAAATATTTTATCAAGCGCACCCGATTGCTCACCCGATGCCACTAAATCACAATACAAATCATCAAAATAGCGAGGATGTTTTCTAAGTGCTTGTGAGAGAGGTTGACCTGATTTAACTTCATCGCCAATAGTTTCCATTAACTTAGCTACACTTTTGTTAGTAGAGCCAGAGCCTATCATTTCAATTGCTTGTATTAGTGGCACTCCCGCCATTAACATAGTGGCAATTTGGCGTGTAACTAGGGCAATATCTTTAGGTGTTATTTTTTGAAGGCGATTTCCAAATAATGGCTTAGGTTTACGCTTAACTTTTGAGGGGGTGATGCCTTGTTTACGAAGTTGTGCTTTTACTAAAGCAATACTAGAACTTGTTAATTCACCCTCAAGCTTTTTACCTCGAGCACTAACTCCAACCCATAAAAAAGTATCTTTGTTGTCTTTACTCAATTTAAAAGCTTACCTTTATAATAAGTACTGTGCTGATATTATGTCAGCACAGTAATTCTTTTAGCAAAAAGTTGTGCAGTTGTCTGCCCAAGTAACTCTGCCGTTTGCATAAGTTGCCGATAAGACATACGTGTCAGCTGCAGTAATACCACCAGATGCTACAGGAACAACTGTAATAGTTCCTGCTGTTGCATCCCAAGTCACTGATGTAACATTTCCTTGAGCGGTAGTTACGTTGGCAGGGATACCATTGTTAGTTGGCGTACAAGTTGCTAGCCCGCCTTCTACTTGGGCACAAACCTCAACAGCTGATTTTACAGCATTAGAAGCCATTACAACCTCAGTATATTTTGCTTTGTCTGAGTATTGTTGATACGCAGGCAATGCTACTGCAGCAAGAATACCGATGATTGCTACTACAATCATTAATTCGATTAGGGTGAAACCCTGTTGTTTTTGAGTCATTGTTTTCATGTTTCCTCTCCTAAAGGATAATGTGAGTTAATTAGCTTAGTGGCAAACATGCCAGCCTTAGTTTAACTGATTAACTTTACAGATTTACTTAAAAATAAATTTTCACGTACTTTTAGCCTTAGGTATGAAACACAAAAGCTAAATGTGAGTTCATTATGTTGCAACTTGCATTGGCTACCTATAACACAAAGTAGACTAAATATAGGAAACATACTGGCCATTTGCTTTAATCTTTTAGGTATTTTTTTAAGATTAAAACAAAAAGCAGTCACTTATTACTATATTTTTCAAGAAAGTAATACAACAGGGTTAGTCTAACACTTTTTATATGCTTAAAGCACACAGAATTTTCTAAAAAGGATACTTTATTTAACAAATTGTTACAAAGTAAGTCTTTTGGATTATTAAAAGTCTTTTCATACGTTTTGTCAATTAATTAGCATCAGTAAAACTAAATAGTTGCCATACTTTTATACAAAACGCATCGATAAATCGATTGATTGTAAATTTTTTGTAAGTGCGCCGCTTGATATAAAGTCGACACCCGCTTGTGAGTAAGTTTTAAGCGTTTCTAGTGTCATATTGCCAGAAACCTCTAATTTAGCGCGCTTATTAGTAGTGACCACAGCTTGCTGGATTTGTTCAACGCTAAAATTATCGAGCATGATTATATCGGCACCCGCATTAATGGCTTGCTCAAGTTCATTTAATGACTCAACTTCTACTTCAACAGGCTTTGTAGGGTGGTTTTGCTTGGCTTGTGCGACTGCTTTATCAATTCCGCCACACGCTGCTATGTGGTTTTCTTTAATTAAAAACGCATCAAATAAGCCTATACGATGATTCGCACCGCCGCCGCATTTTACAGCGTATTTTTGCAGAGCTCTGAGTCCTGGTATTGTTTTACGGGTATCGAGCAGTTGTGTACTAGTGCCGCTTAGCTCTTTTACATAATTTGCAGTTGTGGTTGCGGTACCAGAAAGCGTTTGTACAAAGTTAAGCGCGGTACGCTCGCCGGTTAAAATAGCGCGGGCAGAGCCTTTAGCGGTAAATAAGGTGCTATTTGCTGGCACAAAGTCGCCATCATTGACTAATACATTTACTTCAACGCTTGGATCTACTTGTTTAAACACTTCTATTATTATGTCTTTACCGCAAAAAACGCAATCTTCACGGGTAATCACTTTGGCATTTGCGGTCTCATTGTGTGGAATAAGCTGCGCGGTAATATCGCCGTCTTGTGCTGATTGATAATTTAGATCTTCATCTAAAGCGAGAGTGACAAGTTGAGTAATAAGCGTGTGCGAAATTGACATATGAAGGCTCATAAGTGTTAATAAATTAAGCAAATTTTACTATGTTTAAATAGTTAAGAGAAGTGCTTTTAAATGAGAGGGTAATTACACCGTATATATAATCACTGCGGCTAAAAGTAATAGTACTAAGCGCTTTTATGTTAGCTAAGCGCAATGGCTATCATTCTTTAAATAAATCCTTTAGCATCAACTTTATGTATACCGTGGTATTAAAATAATGCAGATAGATTCAAAGGGGGTTGTTGCTAATATAGCACAGCGGCCCTGTACACATTTTGATGAGCGCCCAGAAAATACCGATATTTCGTTGTTGGTCATTCATAATATTTCTTTACCGGCAGGACAATTTGGCACCGAGCACGTTGATGCCCTGTTTATGGGGGAAATTAACTGTAATGCGCACCCTAGTTTTTGCGATTTAAAAGGGCTTAGAGTGTCGGCGCACTGCTTTATAAAACGCACTGGCGAGATTGTTCAATATGTGCCATTTAATAAACGCGCTTGGCATGCTGGGCAATCTGAATTTGCAGGGCAAAGCGCATGTAATAACTTTAGTATAGGTATTGAGCTAGAGGGTACAGATACCACACCTTATACTCAGGTACAGTACACAAGCTTACATAATCTTACAAAAGCAATTATGACCCGTTACCCGCTTATCACCACTAAGCGAGTAGTAGGGCATTGCGATATAGCACCTGGGCGAAAAACCGACCCTGGGAAAAGTTTTAATTGGCCTGCTTATATAAGCAGGCTAGAACAAACAAATTAAGTGAGTCGTTATCATGATTTTAGTTTCTATCATTATTGCACTAATACTTGAGCGTTTAGGTGCGCGCTCACAGTATTGGCAAATAAGTTATTACGCGAATGGTTATTTAAACCGCTCGGGTAAATTACTAAATGAAAACGGGTTATTTAGCTCGGCAATTGGCTTTTTAATTTGGTTAGTTTTACCGGTAGTGGTTGTTGCGCTTATATATGTTCTTTCTGACTTTGTACTGTGGCAATTAGCTATAAATATTGCCGTTTTATTGGTGTGTTTTGGTTGTGCTAAGCACCGTGTTTTATATAAGTCTTATTTAAATGCACTAACGCGTGATGATAAAACCGCGGCCTCATTATACGCACTACAAATGGGGCAAAAACGCCTAGAGGATGAAGAAGGCGGAGAAACATTTGGGCAAACATTAGCATGGATTAACTTTAGATTTTATTGCGCTGTTATTTTTTGGTTTGTTGTGCTTGGCGCTCCAGGAGCTGTGCTGTATGCAATAGTGCGTACGCTTGCCGATTTAGTAAGAGAAAACCATAAAGTGGTGTTTGCAAACCGCTTTAAGCTGCTGCATAAATTATTATTTTGGCTAGATTGGCTACCAGCGCGTGTTGCAAGTTTTGGCTATTTAGTTATTGGTAACTTTAATAAAGGCACAAGCTGTTGGCTGCATTATGTATTGGATTTTAAAACGCCAAATCGTAAAGTGGTTACGTGTACCGCACTTGCGGCTGAGCAAGTCGAGCAGCGTTATTATGGTTGTACCGTTGAAGCTACCTGTATGATTAAGCTAGTTAAACGTAACGTACTCTTTTATTTAGTACTTATTGCATTACTTACTTTATTTGGCGGTTTATCGTAATCGCGATTTCACATCGCGCAATTTACTCCATGCTTAGATTGCGCTCCAGAGCTGAGGTAATTAGTCGCGGGATAAACCCGCTGCTACGGCTTTTGCGTAGTCGCGATTTTACATCGCGCAATTTACTCCATGCTTAGATTACGCTCCAGAGCTGAGGTAATTTGTCGCGGGGTAAACCCGCTGCTACGGTTCTGCGTAATCGCGATTTCACATCGCGCAATATACTCCATGCTTAGATTGCGTTCCAGGGCTGAGGTAATTTGTCGCGGGGTAAACCCGCTGCTACGGCTTCTGCGTAGTCGCGATTTTACATCGCGCAATGTAAGCCGCGCTTACGGTGAGTAACGAGGCAAGATAGTTAGTCGCGGGATAAATCCGCTGCTACGGCCTTTTCTAATTCAAAATTAATTTCTTCAATAAATTCAACTAGAGCGAATATTCTAATTCACTCTGGTCAGACCATTTGTTTTCATCTTGTTAACGTTTGAACAAAACAACCTCAATTGTGTACTGTTTGAACTTCGTTCAAAATGCGTTACGCTACTCTAATTGCTCAAATAACCCGTAAATTGACAGTTATTTGCCTTTTTGATACCTTATTGAAAATTTTTGGTATGACCAATTTACCTTTTGGGTAAATCGTCAAGCTCTAGGCCTTAAAAATTAGGCTTTTTAGTATTTATGCAACGTGGACGTTGATTAATGTCTTTAAAGATTAAAGCAGCAAAATTATCTGATGTTATTTTACAGCAACTTGAGAACATGATTCTTGAGGGCTCATTAGCGCCAGGTGAAAAACTGCCGCCAGAGCGCGAATTAGCAAAACAGTTTGAGGTGTCTCGCCCCTCACTGCGTGAAGCTATCCAAAAGCTAGAAGCAAAAGGATTGGTTACTCGCAGGCAAGGCGGTGGCACGTTTGTAAAAAATCAGCTTGAAGAAGGACTAACTGATCCACTGTTTGATTTGATCAGTAAACACCCTGAATCACAGTTTGATTTACTTGAATTTCGTCATGCACTTGAAGGGATTGCTGCATATTATGCGGCGCTTCGTGGTACCAGCACCGATTTTACCAAGGTTAAACAAAGCTTTGATAAAATTGCTCAAGTTAATAACGATTTACAACTAAAAGCCAAAGCAATTAATGCGTTTCACTTTAGTGTAGCCGAAGCCTCACACAACGTGGTTTTACTTCACTTAGTGCGAGGCATGCAAGCGCTACTGGAGCAAAATGTATTGCAAAACTTAACGGTTTTATTAAAAAAACCAGATATTAGCAATCAATTAGCTCAGCACAGGCGCTTATTAATGGATGCCGTGATAGATGGCAATCCAGAACAAGCCCGTTTAGCAAGTAATGCCCATTTAGCCTTTATTGAAGAAGCATTACTTGAAGCGGGTAAAGAGCATTCGCGAATTGAACGTAGTTTAAGACGCACAAAACAAAATTAAGCTAATACGCTGTACTTAGAACACACTAAATTAGGTATACGTGGTATTAAATTAACAACATTCGTATTTTAAACATAAGGAAACCTCCATATGTCTGAAGTCAATAAAATTGACGTAGACGCGCTAGAAACACAAGAGTGGTTACAAGCTCTTGAATCAGTTGTGCGCGAAGAAGGTGTTGAACGAGCTCAGTATTTACTTGAGCAAGTGTTAGAGCAAGCCCGTTTAGACGGCGTTGATATGCCAACTGGCACAACAACTAACTACGTTAATACTATTCCAGTAGATCAAGAACCGGCTTACCCAGGGGATGTAAACCTTGAGCGTCGTATTCGTTCGATTATTCGTTGGAATGCAATCATGATTGTATTACGTGCATCGAAAAAAGATCTCGACTTAGGCGGCCATATGGCGTCTTACCAATCATCAGCTGCGTTTTATGAAGTGTGTTTTAACCACTTTTTCAAAGCGCCAAATGAGGTAGACGGCGGTGACTTAGTTTACTACCAAGGCCATATTTCTCCGGGTATTTATGCACGTGCATTTGTTGAAGGTCGTCTTACGGCTGAGCAACTAGATAACTTCCGTCAAGAAGTTGATGGTAAAGGCCTACCTTCTTACCCGCATCCTAAATTAATGCCTGAATTTTGGCAGTTCCCAACGGTATCTATGGGCTTAGGTCCAATTGCGTCTATTTACCAAGCACGCTTTTTAAAATACCTAGACGGCCGTGGCTTAAAAGATACTAAAAACCAACGTGTATACGCGTTTTTAGGCGATGGTGAAATGGATGAGCCAGAATCACGCGGCGCAATTTCTTTTGCTGCACGTGAAAAACTAGACAACCTATGTTACTTAATTAACTGTAACTTACAGCGTTTAGATGGCCCAGTTATGGGTAACGGTAAAATTATTCAAGAACTAGAGGGCCTATTTAAAGGCGCTGGTTGGAATGTAATTAAAGTTGTATGGGGCAGCGGATGGGATATTCTGCTAGCTAAAGATACATCAGGTAAATTACTACAATTGATGAACGAAACAATTGATGGTGACTACCAAACATATAAAGCAAAAGATGGCGCGTACGTACGTGAGCATTTCTTTGGCCGTTACCCAGAAACAGCTGCACTTGTTGCAGATATGACTGATGACGAAATTTTTGCGCTTAAGCGTGGTGGTCATGAGCCATCAAAACTTTATGCTGCATTTAAAAAGGCTGAGCAAACAAACGACCGTCCTACTGTAATTCTTGCTAAAACTGTAAAAGGTTACGGCATGGGTGAAGCGGCTGAAGGTAAAAACATTGCGCACCAAGTGAAAAAAATGGACATGAGCCATGTTGAACACTTACGTGACCGTTTAGGCCTACAAGATTTAGTATCAGAAGAGCAAATTAAAGATCTTCCATACTTAACGCTTGAAGAAGGCTCAGAAGAATACAAGTACTTACACGCACGCCGTGATGCACTTAAAGGTTACACACCTACACGTATTCCTAACTTTAGCGAAGAACTAAAACTGCCAGAAGTAGATGCATTTAAGCCGCTACTTGAAGAGCAAAAGCGTGATATTTCTACCACAATGGGCTTTGTTCGTGCACTTAACGTGTTACTTAAAGACAAAGGCATTGGCAAAAATATTGTACCAATTATTGCTGATGAAGCACGTACATTTGGTATGGAAGGTTTATTCCGTCAAATCGGTATTTACAATCCACATGGCCAAAACTACACCCCACAAGACCGTGATATTGTTTCTTACTACAAAGAAGCAACATCAGGCCAAGTACTTCAAGAAGGTATTAATGAGCTAGGTGCAATGTCGTCATGGGTAGCTGCTGCAACATCTTACAGCACGAACGATTTACCTATGATCCCATTCTACATCTACTACTCTATGTTTGGTTTCCAACGTGTTGGTGACATGGCGTGGATGGCGGGTGACCAACAAGCACGTGGTTTCTTATTAGGTGCTACGGCTGGCCGTACAACGCTTAATGGTGAAGGTCTGCAGCACGAAGATGGTCACAGCCACATTCTTGCAAATACGGTTCCTAACTGTATTTCTTACGACCCAACGTATGCATTTGAAGTAGCGGTAATTATTCAAGATGGTATTCGTCGTATGTACGGTGAAAACCAAGAAAACATTTACTACTACCTAACGCTTATGAACGAAAACTACCATCAGCCAGCAATGCCAGAAGGCGCTGAAGAAGGTATTCGTAAAGGTATTTACAAGCTTGAAAGCTACGAAGGTAAAAAAGCCAACGTACAGCTATTAAGCTCAGGTACTATTATGACTGAAGTGCGTAAAGCGGCGGCCATTTTAAGCGAAGATTACGGTATTGCCTCAGATGTTTACTCAGTAACGTCATTCAATGAGCTTACCCGTGATGGTCAAGATGTTGAGCGTTTCAACATGCTTAACCCAGAAAGCGAGCAAAAAACAGCTTACATTACGAGCGTATTAAACGACTCAGTAACTGTTGCCGCAACTGATTACATGAAAAATTACGCAGAGCAAGCGCGTTCATTTATTCCAAGCAGCAACTATAAAGTGCTTGGTACAGATGGTTACGGACGCTCTGATAGCCGTGAAAACTTACGTCGTCACTTTGAGGTTAATGCAAGCTACGTGGTTGTTGCTACGTTATCTGAACTTGCTAAACGTGGTGATGTTGAAAAGTCAGTGGTTGTTGAAGCAATTAAAAAGTTCGACATTGACACAAACAAACTAAATCCACTGTACGCATAAGAGGTTTGCAATGAGTATTGAAATTAAAGTACCAGATATCGGTGGCGATGACGTAGAAGTAACCGAAATCCTAGTAAGCGTTGGCGACAAAGTAGATGTTGATCAATCGCTACTAACCGTTGAAGGCGACAAAGCATCAATGGAAGTACCTGCTGCGCAAGCAGGTACAGTAAAAGAAATTAAAGTAAGCGAAGGCGACACGGTAACAACCGGTTCATTAATCATGATTTTTGAAGGCGAAGAAACTGGTTCACAAAGTGAGCCCGAAGCGCCGGCTAAAACTGAAGCATCTGCACCTGCAGAAGCTTCAGGCTCTGATACTCAAGAAGTAACCGTACCAGATATTGGTGACGACGAAGTTGAAGTAACAGAAATCATGGTTGCCGTTGGCGATAGCGTAGATGAAGAGCAGTCAATTTTAAGTGTTGAAGGCGATAAAGCATCTATGGAAGTACCAGCACCTTTTGCCGGTACAGTAAAAGAAATTAAAGTGGCCGAAGGCGATAAAGTAAAAACAGGCTCTTTAGTGTTTGTTTTTGAAGTTGCCGGTTCAAGTGCACCTGCATCAGATGCGCCAAAGCAAGAGTCTGCACCAGCAGAGCCTGCTCAAAGCGCCGAGCCAAGCACAAAAGAAGTAAACGTGCCTGATATTGGCGATGATGAAGTTGAAGTAACTGAAATCATGGTTGCTGTTGGCGATACGGTTGAAGAAGAGCAATCAATCTTAAACGTTGAAGGCGACAAAGCGGCAATGGAAGTACCAGCACCTTTTGCCGGTACAGTAAAAGAAATTAAAGTGGCCGCTGGCGATAAAGTAAAAACTGGCTCACTTGTGTTTGTTTTTGAAGTAGCAGGTAGTGCGCCAGCAAAAGCAGCAGCCCCGGCTGAGCAAAAGCCAGCAGCACCTGCAAAAGCAGATTCTGCGCCAGCTCAAGCTGCACCTGCGGCTAAAGCAAGCAACGAAAGCTTTGAAAACAACAGCGCATATGCACATGCATCGCCAGTTGTTCGCCGCTTAGCGCGTGAGTTTGGTATTAACCTAGCAAACGTTAAAGGCTCAGGTCGTAAAAACCGCGTAGTAAAAGAAGACGTGCAAAACTATGTTAAAAACTTAGTTAAGCAAGTTGAATCAGGCCAATTACCAGCTGGTAAAGGCAATGCGGGCGGTGGTGAGCTTGGCTTGATTCCGTGGCCTAAAGTAGATTTTGCTAAATTTGGCGAAATTGAAGAGAAAAAACTATCTCGCATTCAAAAGCTATCGGGTAAAAACTTACACCGTAACTGGGTGCAAATCCCACATGTTACACAGTTTGACGAAGCGGATATCACAAGCCTTGAAGTATTCCGTAAAGAACAAAACGTGTTAAGCGAGAAGAAAAAGCTAGGTGTTAAAATCACACCACTTGTGTTTGTGATGAAAGCGGTAGCAAAAGTGCTTGCTGAATTCCCAACATTTAACTCGTCACTGTCTGAGGATGGCGAAAGCTTAATTCTTAAGAAATACATCAATATTGGTGTTGCAGTAGATACGCCAAATGGCTTAGTTGTTCCAGTATTTAAAGATGTGGACAAAAAAGGCATTATTGAATTATCTCGCGAACTTATGGATATTTCTAAAAAGGCGCGTGAAGGTAAGTTAACGTCATCTGACATGCAAGGCGGCTGTTTTACTATTTCAAGCCTAGGCGGCATTGGCGGTACGGCATTCACGCCGATTGTTAATGCACCAGAGGTGGCTATTTTAGGTGTATCTAAATCTGAAATGAAACCTAAGTGGAATGGTAAAGACTTTGAACCTAAACTAATGGTTCCGCTATCTATGTCTTACGATCACCGTGTGATTGACGGTGCACTAGCAGCACGCTTTACTGCAACGCTTGCTAGCTACATGAGCGACATACGTCAATTAGTGATGTAATCGCTGTAACATGAACAAAATCAAATCCCAGCCGGTTGTTTTTAGCTGGGATTTTTACTATATGCAATGATACAATCTTTGCACTATTTGTGAATTGCTCTGATTTTCTGCCCATGCAGAAACATGGCAGTTAAATTTTAGGGCAGTGTCCCGTTCAAACAATTAAGGTAATAGCATGAGCAACGAATTAAAAACTCAAGTTGTTGTACTAGGCGGTGGTCCTGGTGGTTACTCTGCGGCTTTCCGTGCTGCTGACTTGGGCTTAGAAGTTACATTGGTAGAATCGCGTGAAACATTAGGCGGCGTATGTCTTAATGTTGGTTGTATTCCTTCAAAAGCACTTTTACACGTAGCTAAAGTGATTGATGACGCAGCAGAAATGTCATCTCACGGTGTTACTTTTGGCGCTCCGCAAATTGATTTAGACAAAATCCGTTCTTGGAAAGATTCTGTAGTAAGCAAGCTTACTGGCGGTATCGACGGAATGGCTAAAATGCGTAAAGTAAAAGTAGTAAATGGCTACGGTAAATTTACAGGTAGCAACACTTTAGCTGTTGAAGGCGGCGAAGGTTCAACGACTATTACTTTTGAAAACGCAATTATTGCTGCAGGTTCTCAACCAGTTAACTTACCTTTCATCCCAGAAGATGACCGTGTGATTGATTCAACTGGCGCACTAGAGCTGAAAGACGTACCAGAAAAACTACTTGTACTAGGTGGTGGTATTATCGGTCTTGAAATGGGCACAGTTTACCGCTCATTAGGTTCTACAGTAGATGTTGTAGAATTTGCAGACCAACTAGTACCTGCTGCTGATAAAGACGTAATTAAAATTTACTCTCGCTACGTTAAAGACAAATTTAACGTGATGCTTTCAACTAAAGTTGTTGGCGTTGAAGCGAAAGACGATGGCTTATACGTATCATTTGAAGGCAAAAACGCACCAGCTGATGCCGTACGTTATGACAAAGTACTTGTAGCTGTTGGCCGTACGCCAAATGGTAAGCTTTTAGATGCAGATAAAGCAGGCGTAAACGTTGATGAGCGTGGCTTTATTTATGTTGATAAGCAATTACGTACTAACGTAAACCACATCTTTGCAATTGGTGACTTAGTTGGCCAACCTATGCTTGCACATAAAGCGGTTCACGAAGGCCATGTTGCTGCAGAGGTTATCTCTGGTCAGAAGCACTTCTTCGACCCTAAATGTATCCCTTCAATTGCGTACACTGACCCAGAAATCGCATGGGTAGGTGTTACTGAGAAAGAAGCAAAAGAGCAAGGCTTAAGCATTGAAACTGCGGTATTCCCGTGGGCTGCTTCAGGTCGTGCAATTGCATCTGCTCGTACAGAAGGTCAAACTAAACTAATCTTTGATAAAGACAGTGGTCGTATCATTGGTGGTGCTATGGTTGGTATTAACGCAGGCGAAATGCTTGGCGAAATCGGCCTAGGTATTGAAATGGGTGCTGACGGCGAAGATATCGCATTAACAATTCATGCACACCCAACATTGAACGAGTCAATCGGCCTTGCTGCTGAAGTATTTGAAGGTTCAATCACTGATTTACCAAACAAAAAAGCGGTTAAAAAGAAGAAGTAATTTAACTTTTTGATTTAGTTTTTAAAACCCAGCTTTTGCTGGGTTTTTGTTTTTATAGCAGCCATTAAAGGTAGATAAAATAAAACTAGCGTCTGTTAGTTTGGTTTTTTATTCTGAGCTGATAGCTGATAGCTGATAGCTGATAGCTGATAGCTGATAGCTGATAGCTGATATCTATTCCCTTTTATTTTAGCTACAATACGCGCCGAATAAATTTTAGGTAATAGCTCCTTTGAAAAATCCCCAACATAACTCAGTATTAGTTTTGCGAGCTCAGCAAATTAGTGAATCGCGCCGTGAATTTAATGCCCGCGGGGGCAAAATGGATCGCTGTGAGCAATGTTTAATTGCTAAGCATTACTGTATATGTGAGGGTGTAGAACAAGCGCAGTGTGATGCTGCTGTGTGTTTATTAATGTATCACAATGAAAGCTTTAAACCGTCAAACACAGGGCGTTTAATTGCTGAAATAGTTCCTGATAACTATGCATTTAGATGGGATAGAACAGAGCCAAGCGCTGAGCTATTAGCATTATTAAATAACGCTGATTATCAACCTATGGTGATATTTCCTGCTGAAGATATAGAGCCTGGCAGGGCAACCACCGAAGTAAACATTGCGCCCGGCAAAAAGCCATTATTTATATTTTTAGATGGCACCTGGCGCGAAGCTAAAAAAATGATCCGCAAAAGCCCGTACCTAGATAATTTACCGGTGCTGTCGATCACGGCCGATAAATTGTCAGATTATCGTTTACGTGTTGCGCCTCACGCATATCAGTTAGGCACTGCTGAGGTAGGTATTATGGTTTTAGCGCTCGCAGGTGAGCAAGATGCCGCCTTAAAGCTTGAGCAACACTTTATAAAGTTTCGTGATGCGTATCTACTTGGTAAGCGAAACAAGGGCAGACCACAGTAACTTAATTTTAGACAAAGAAAAGCGCGCTCTATCTCTAGGCGCGCTTGCGGAATCTTCTAATTTTGCATCCTGCAATTGAACTTAATCAACTCCAATTTTTACTTATCCATGTGATTACGATATTACTTTTTAGTTCTATGTAATTTAGGCTATCCGGGCCTATCTCCTTTAAATCCCTGTACATCCTGTAGTGGTAAAAACTATTACCTATTCCTTTTGGCACATCCTAGTGCAGTCCATTAATTTACAATTCCATTGTGTTGCCTCAAGGGCCTGTCCATTTAATTCCTATCACATCCTGTTAAACAACTATCCGCTGTTGTTATCCTTATTGTATCGTCCTGATACGTTCCTTTGTGCAACAGTCCATTGCGATACTCATCCTGAGCCTGTCCTCATTTCCGTGTTGTCCGTAGTAACCTAATCATTGGTTGTTCGAGTAAGCAATCCATTTCCTTTTACTCGGTAAGCATCACTGCTTGGTTGATGTAGTAATTGTAGCGTGCTGGTGCAACTAAAATAGGTTAAAACGGCTATAGATTTACTTGTAAAAAACGAAGATTTTAATAAAATTCAATTAAAACAGTTGTTTACGCTTGTTTCGTGGTGTCGCTATAGAATTTTTTACTCATTAGCTGTCAGCTCTGTAAGAGATGTCTTACGCGGTATTTCTCTTTTGGTCATTAATTACTTATTTACATTTATGTAAAGAGTGTATATTTTCACTTATCGCGATAAAATTCCCTGTAAATAATGACTATTTAGGTAAATTGATATGAGAACTGCACTGGCTATACTCACCTGTATTTTTAGCGCTTCGCCTGCGTTTGCAAGCGACGTTGTTAATATTTACTCTTTTCGTCAACCGTTTTTAATTCAACCTATTTTAACTGACTTTACTAAGCAAACGGGCATTAAAACGAATGTGGTTTTTGCAAAAAAAGGGTTAATAGAGCGTGTTAAGCGTGAAGGAAAACACAGTAAAGCCGATTTAGTATTAACATCTAACTTTAGTGCACTTATTCAGCTAGAAGATCTAAATTTAACGCAAAGTATTAAAAGCGAGCGCATTAAAAACAATATTCCTGCGTCGTATAGAGATAGCGACGGGCAGTGGGTGGCATTAACTAAGCGGGTTCGTAATGTGTACTCATCAAAAGAGCGCCTAGGTGCATTACCTGAACTCACCTACGAAGATTTGGCTAACCCGCAGTACAAAGGGCAAATTTGTACTCGCTCTGGTAAGCACCCTTATAACCTTGGCTTAGTTGCTTCGATGATTGCCCATCACGGCGAGGCAAAAACTAAAACATGGTTAGAAGGTGTTAAAGCTAATTTAGCACGTAAGCCACAAGGTAATGATCGTGCGCAAGTAAAAGCAGTAAAAGAAGGTTTGTGTAACCTTGCTTTAGGTAATAGTTACTACCTTGGCAAAATGCTTCAAGACGACGAGCAAAAAGCGTGGGCTGAGTCTGTTTATATTAATTTTCCTAATCAGCAAAACCGCGGCTCACACATAAATGTATCGGGTGCTGTTATTACTAAGTATGCAAAAAATCCTGATAATGCACTTAAGCTTATTGAGTTTATGAGCGAAACCAAAGCACAAAATATGTATGCTTCTGTAAATATGGAGTATCCGGTTAAGCAAGGCGTTGAGCTATCAAGCTTAGTTGCTTCTTGGGGGAGCTTTAAAGAAGATGGCTTGGCGCTTGATGAGATCAGCAAATATCGTCCGTTAGCCCTTAAGCTAATAGATGAGGTGAAGTTCGACCTTTAATGAACTCTCAATTTAAGCTGTCTAAATGGCAGCTCTTTGCCTGGTCGACAGGGCTTTTATTGTCGGCCCCGCTGTTTTTTCTGATTTATGAATCTTTACAAGGCGACTCAGAGGTATTTTCTCATCTGTGGGATACCGTGCTGTGGGATTATATTACTAATACTGTACTGCTTATTTTTGGCGTATGCCTGCTTAGCTGTGCAATTGCCCTCCCACTTGGTTGGCTCAGTGCGTATTGCGCTTTCCCCGGGAAAAAGCAATTTGAATGGGCGCTTATGCTGCCCCTTGCAATGCCTACCTATTTAATAGCCTATGTGTATACCGATTTGCTAGATTACGCAGGCCCTGTGCAAATAACCCTACGAGACTGGTTTGATTGGCACTCGCCAACGGATTATTGGTTTTTTGATATTCGCACTTTACCTGGTGCTATCGTGATGATTGCACTTGTGCTGTATCCGTATTTATTTTTAATATTTAAAACCGCACTGCGAGAGCAGTCATTTAAGTTAGTGCAAGCGAGTCAATTAATGGGCTTGTCGCCTTGGCAAAGCTTTTTTAAGGTAAGCATAGTGCTTTCTCGTGGCTCAATTGTGGCTGCCCTTGCGCTTATTAGCATGGAAACCATGGCAGACTATGCAACGGTCAGTTACTTTGCTGTGAGCACGTTAACTACCGCAGTGTACGATACATGGTTTGGTTATTACTCACTCACGGCTGCAGCAAAAATATCGGGCGTTATGTTGTTATTGCTGTTTTTAGCTTTAATGGCTGAGCGTTTTAGTCGGCGTAACCAGGCCGTATTTGAGCGCCAATCGGGCGTTAATAGTGAGTCGTTGTACAAACTTAAAGGCAAACATGCATGGCTGGCTACGTCATTTTGTAGTGTTATTTTGCTTATTGCTTTTATTATACCTATGTTGGTATTGCTAAATTATGCAATTACATACTTTGATAAAGCGTGGAATACCGCATTTTTTAGTTACGCGTGGCAAAGTTTAAAAGTGGCTATTATTGTAAGTTTGGCCAGCATAATACTCGCTACACTAATCGTTTTTTATCAGCGTGTGGCAAAGCAAAGCTATTCTTTACTACCTGGTCGCTTAGCGAGCACCGGCTATGCACTGCCAGGTACGGTACTGGCTATTGCTGTGTTATTACCGCTTAGCGTATTAGAGAACTCAATAAACACAGCCCTTGAGAGCTACAACCTGGATATTGGTTTATTACTCACTGGCAGCATTATTACTATTATACTGGCTTACATTGTACGTTTTTATGCCATTGCGCATGGTGCTATAGAATCGAGCTTTGTGCGTATTAGCCCATCACTAGATATGGCTAGCCAATCTATGGGTAAAAGCCAAGGGCAAACACTGCGTCTAGTTCATCTTCCTTTATTGCGACGAGGGCTTTTAACGGCAGCATTACTTGTATTTATTGAGTGTATGAAAGAGCTGCCAGCCGCATTACTATTAAGGCCTTTTGATTTTGAAAGCTTAGCCACACATGTATTTCAATATGTGAGCGATGAGCAACTTGAGCTTGCTTCTATTTCCGCTTTATTTATTGTCGTGGTTGGGCTGATCCCCTTGTATTTTATTAATCGTTCTATGGAGCAGCGCAGTTAAATGAGTCGTTTAAATTTACAAGGTGTGGGTTATCACTACAGTGGCACGCGCGTGCTACAGAGCTTAGATTTAACGGTAGGACAAGACGAAATTGTGTGTTTGCTTGGGGCCAGTGGCTGCGGTAAAACAACCACCTTAAAAGCCATTGCCGGTCTTATTGAAATAAAGCAGGGTAGCGTATTAATAGATGGTAAATGTGTAAGCGACAAGCACACTTTTGTATCACCAGAGCATCGTAATATAGGGATGATGTTTCAAGATTATGCCCTGTTTCCGCACCTTACAGTGGCCGACAATATTGCATTTGGACTAAGTAAAATAAGTAAAGCTCAAAAACTACAGCGCGTAGACGAGATGCTTGAGTTAGTGCATTTAACTGGCTGTGCAAACCGCTATCCTCATCAGCTTTCGGGGGGGCAACAACAGCGTGTAGCTATTGCGCGGGCACTGGCTTATAAACCCAGCTTATTGCTCCTTGATGAGCCTTTTTCGAACATAGATACACAAGTGCGTTTTGAGTTAATTGCTGATATTAGGCGCATTATTAAAGCGCAGCAGGTTTCTGCGGTGTTTGTTAGCCACTCAAAAGAAGAAGCCTTTGCGTTTTCAGACACTTTAGCCATTATGCACCAAGGAAAAATAGCCCAACAAGGAACGCCAGAGCAGCTTTTTGCCATGCCAAAGACAAAGGAGGTTGCAGAGTTTCTGGGTCAGGGCATATACTTAGGCGCAGAAGTGTTAACGGCAACTGAATACGCAACCACTTATGGTGTTGTGCAATCGCAGCATGAGCATACGCACAGTGCAATAAAAGGACAGGTGTATATTCGTCCGCACCATATTGAGCTTGTGCAAAATACGCAGGCCGATAACCCTCAAAGTGTGCGTATTTTAAGCCGTCGGTTTATAGGCTCAGCTTATGTTTACACTGTTGTAATTGCAGAGCAAGAGATTGAAGTTGCCGCACAATATGGCCAGTCATTTGAAATAAATGAGCAGGTTATAATAAAAATAAAACCTCACACGGTGAATTTTTTCGAATCATAATCAATGTGTTATTCGCTGTGTTATATAAAAAGCTAAGGAATAACAATGGCGCAAGCGCAATCTGGGATTTGTGCTGAAGCAAACTTACACGGTTTGCATTTATTTTTTAATGTATTTGATGGTCAAGACGAGTCATTGCGCGCAAAGCTTAAACGTGTAAGCGCAATTGAAGACGAGTTTAGTGATCAGTTCTCCGAGGCTATGCTTTCTTGCATGGTGGCCATTGGCGCGCAGTATTGGCCGCATATACTCCCCGAATATATCCCATGTGAGCTGCAAAGCTTTCCAAATATAAATCACAGTGATTTTGTTATGCGCGTACAGCCGTGTGATTTATTTATCCAAATTCGCTCAGACCGAGAAGATGTTAATCACCTTTTTGCATTGCAAATTTTAAAGTTGTTTTCGCCCGATGTAGAGCTGGTTGAACAAATTCGTAATTTTAGGTTTTTAGATGGGCGAGACTTTAACGGCTTTATTTACGCAGGCGACACCCCGCATGGCCGGCAAAAACGAATCACGGCACTGGTTAATAAGCCCGACAGCTTTGAACACCAAGGCAGCTATATTCATGTACAGCGCTATAAGCATGACCTGAGCGTATGGCAGCATTTATCATTAAGCGAGCAAGAGCATATTATGGGGCGCACGCGTTTAGATAACACTTTAATTGAGCCTAAAGCGGATACTAGCCACGCGACTAGAAGTGAGCTAAAAGATGAGAGCGGCCAAGCAATACTGCTTAACCAAAGCATGCCGTATGGCGATGTTTACGAGCAAGGCATGTTAAGCATTACATGTTCAGCATCGGGTAGTGCGTTTGAAAAGGTACTTAACAGCCGTATAGGAAAAGGGGAGTGTTACGACCACTGGCTTGATTTTACTCAAGCCGATATGGGCTCAGCGTTTTTTGCGCCGTCAGTTAGTTTTTTAAAACAGCTTTAAACCGTATCAAATAAAATACGTACGCGCTCTAGTGTAATGTCTATTTCAGATATTTTTGCTGGCGCAATAAAAATAGTGTCATCCCCGGCAATAGTACCCAATACACCATCAGCTTTGCCTAGTGAGTCTAATAAGCGGGCAATTAACTGCGCAGCACCTGGGCTGGTGGTAATAATAATCATCATTTCGTTATGCATAATATCAATAACAAGCTGGCGCAGTGGGCTTTTAGCCGTTGGTACGCCCATTTCTGCAGGTAAGCAATAAACCATTTCTTGTTTAGCATTACGAGTGCGCACAGCACCAAACTTACTAAGCATGCGCGACACTTTACTTTGGCTTATGTTGTCAAAGCCTTGTTCTTTTAGTGCTTCGACTATTTCGCCTTGCGAGCCAAAGTTTTCTTCTTTTAAAAGTGCTTTAAACGCTTTTACCAGTGCTTCTTGTTTGTCTTGTGGTTGCATAGTCTTTATTCGTTTTTGTTATTTATATAGCAAATTCTACACAATAATGAATAATTATGCAGCAGTTGTTTAGTTAACTTGCCAGTTTGCTGCGATAAACCAACAAAGTTTACAACTATGGTCGAAAATATACCTGAAATAAGCAGGATAAATTTGTTTTTAGTCGCTAATTTCATTATCTTAAGAGCCACAAATATTTCCTACCTCAAATTACGGAGAATTCCAATGAAAGTTGCTGTATTAGGTGCTGCAGGCGGTATCGGTCAAGCGTTGTCTTTATTATTAAAAACAGGCTTACCAGCTGGTTCTGAATTATCACTTTACGATGTTGCACCAGTTGTACCAGGTGTTGCGGTTGACCTATCTCACATCCCTACAGATGTTAAAGTAGCAGGCTTTGGCGCTGACGATTTAAACAAAGCGCTTGAAGGGTGTGATATCGTCCTTATCCCTGCGGGTATGCCACGTAAACCAGGTATGGACCGTGCGGATTTATTCAACGTAAATGCTGGTATTATCAAAACATTAGCAGAAGGCATTGTTGCTAGCTGTCCTAAAGCATTAGTGGGTGTTATCACTAACCCAGTGAATGGCACAGTGCCAATTGTTGCTGAAGTATTTAAAAAAGCAGGCACTTATGATGCAAGCCGCGTATTTGGTATTACTACACTTGACGTAATTCGTTCAGAAGCATTTGTTGCTGAGCTTAAAGGTGTAGATGTAGCAACAGTTAAAGTACCAGTAATCGGTGGCCACTCTGGCACAACAATTCTTCCTCTACTTTCTCAAGTTGAAGGCGTAAGCTTCACTGAAGAGGAAGTGGCTGCTCTTACTCCACGTATCCAAAATGCAGGTACTGAAGTAGTAAATGCTAAAGCGGGCGGTGGTTCAGCTACACTATCTATGGGTGCTGCTGCTGCACGTTTTTGTATGTCTTTAGTTAAAGGCCTACAAGGTGAAGACGTAGTTGATTACGCATACGTTGCTGTTGAAAATGGCGATGCGGAGTACTTTGCACATCCAGTACGTTTAGGTAAAAACGGCGTAGAAGAAATTCTTTCTTACGGCGAGCTAAGCGCATTTGAAGAAAAAGCTAAAAACGACATGCTTGAAACCCTGAAAAAAGACATCAAAGAAGGTGTTGATTTCATGGCGTAATAGCCAAGTTATGCACAAAAAAGCCTGCTTATGCAGGCTTTTTTATTGCTCGAAAATTATAAACCCTTACATACTAATTAAGGGTGGCTGCAAAACTAGTGATCTCGCTCTACAGCTATACGTGCTAAGCTAATTAACGCTTGTTTGTACTGCGACTCTGCTAAAAAGTCTAAACAGGCAATGGCTTTATCAGCCTCTTGCTGTGCCTTTTGCATTGTAAATTCAAGTGCGTTGGTTTGTTTAAGTGCCGTTAAAATAGCTTCAAGGTTATCCATACCATTGCAATGCTCAATGGCATCACGAATAAGGTTTTTTTGCTCATCACTACCGTGCTTCATAGCGTATATTAACGGTAAAGTTGGTTTACCTTCTGCTAAATCATCACCAATATTTTTACCTAATTGGTCAGCGTCTGCGTTGTAATCAAGCACGTCATCAACTAACTGAAAAGCAGTACCTAAATGCATACCGTATAAGTTAAGCGCATCTAACACACTGTTATCTTGCTCGGTTATGATTGCTGCAAGCCCCGTAGCGGCTTCAAATAACTTAGCCGTTTTAGAGTAAATAACTTGCATATAGCTTGCTTCGGTGGTGTTAGGGTCATTGCAATTCATAAGCTGTAATACTTCTCCCTCAGCAATCACGTTGGTAGCATCAGCAAGAATTTGCATAATTTGCATTTTACCAAGCCCCACCATAAGCTGAAACGAGCGTGTGTAAATAAAATCCCCAACCAGCACGCTGGCAGCATTACCAAACTCAGCATTTGCAGTTGGTGTACCGCGGCGCAGGTTAGATTCATCAACAACATCATCATGTAATAGCGTTGCAGTATGAATAAATTCAACAATCGTTGCCAAAGTAATATGATCTTTACCTTGGTAACCCAAAGCTCTTGCTGCCAATAGAGCAAGCATAGGGCGTACGCGTTTGCCGCCGCTATTAACGATGTACAAACCAAGTTGATTAACTAACGCCACATCTGAGCGCATTTGCGCGTGTATAAGTTGATTGACGTCATTCATATCGCTTTCGATTAACGCCTGGATAGCTTTTATATCCATTGATCTCCGAGCCAATTTTTATGTGTGAACGGCGCCGATTGTACAACAAAAAATGCACTAGCTCGATATTTTGTGGTGATTCATTAAAAAAACCGAGTTAAAAAGCTTAATTGAGGCTTAATTAGCTAATTTAATTGTTTGTTTTATCGTCAGGATGTGCGCATTTAATGTGCAGTAAATAACTTCGGGAGTGGGCGTAGCACCGTACAAATTTATTTTATCTTTGCATTAAAAAGCGCTTGGCAACAGGGCAATTTAATATAAAATGGGGGAAATATTGAATTGCTCTCAATGCAGCTACTTTTTATTCATTTTAATTACAAAATAGGCTTGCTAGTTTTTATGCATTAGCGTAAACTTCGCGCCCTATCGAAGAATATTTTAGTTGCGTCGATTTGAGGGCGCACAGACGGAGTTAATTATGTACGCGGTTTTCCAAAGTGGTGGTAAACAGCATCGTGTGACTGAAGGTCAAACGATTCGTCTTGAAAAATTAGACGTTGAAACTGGTGCAGCAGTTGAATTTGATTCAGTACTTTTAGTTGCTGATGGTGAGAAAATCGAGATCGGTGTACCGTTCGTAAACGGTGGTAAAGTAACAGCTGAGGTTGTTTCACATGGTCGCGGTGAGAAGATTAAGGTTGTTAAATTTAGACGCCGTAAGCATTCTCGTAAGCAAATGGGCCATCGTCAATGGTTCACTGAAGTTAAAATCACTGGCATTAGCGCTTAATTAGAGGTACTTAGAAATGGCACATAAAAAAGCAGCTGGTAGTACTCGTAACGGTCGCGATTCAGAAAGCAAACGCCTAGGTGTTAAGCGTTTTGGTGGCGAATCAGTTCTAGCGGGTAGCATCATTGTTCGTCAACGTGGTACTCGTTTCCACGCTGGCGCAAACGTAGGTATCGGTAAAGACCACACTATCTTCGCAAAAGCAGATGGTAAAGTTCAATTTGAACAAAAAGGTCCTTTAAACCGTAAATACGTAACTATCGTAGCTGAGTAATCAGTAAGGTAGTAAAAAACCCCGCCTTTGCGGGGTTTTTTGTTTTCAGACACATCAAATATATACCCAAGCCTGCATTTACGTTGGCTTGGGTATATAATAGTTAAATTAAAGCCAATCCCTAAAGTGAGTAATCATGAAGTTTGTAGATGAAGTAGAAATTCGCGCAGAAGCTGGTGACGGCGGCAGCGGTGTCGTGTCTTTCCGTCGAGAAAAATATGTACCAGACGGTGGCCCGGACGGCGGTGACGGTGGAGACGGTGGTAGTGTTTATCTACAAGCTGATGAAAACTTAAATACCCTAATTGATTACCAGTTTGAGCGTTTTCACCGTGCAGAGCGTGGTACTAATGGTCAAAGCCGTAACTGTACAGGTAAAAAAGGTGAAGACTTGGTAGTAAAAGTACCGGTGGGTACACGTATTACCGACGTTGACACTCAAGAGGCGTTAGGTGATTTAACGCAGCATGGTCAAAAAATTGTGGTTGCAAAAGGTGGTTTCCATGGCTTGGGGAATGCACGTTTTAAATCAAGTACTAACCGTGCCCCACGTCAAAAAACGCTAGGTACGCCAGGTGAAGTTCGTAACCTTAAATTAGAGCTTATGCTCCTTGCCGATGTGGGCCTATTAGGGTTACCAAATGCGGGTAAATCAACGTTTATTCGCAGTGTATCGGCAGCAAAGCCAAAAGTAGCTGATTACCCGTTTACCACGCTTATTCCTAATTTAGGGGTGGTGCGCCCAGAGGCTAACAAATCGTTTGTAATAGCCGATATTCCGGGCTTAATTGAAGGTGCCTCAGATGGTGCAGGCCTAGGTATTCGCTTTTTAAAGCATTTAGAGCGTTGTCGTGTTTTATTACACGTGATTGACGTTATGCCTGTTGATGGTTCAAACCCTGTTGATAATGCATTTGCCATTATTAACGAGTTACACCAATACAGCCCTAAGCTTGCAGAAAAGCCACGCTGGTTAGTGTTTAATAAAATAGACTTATTACCAGAAGATGAAGCGCAAGCCTTGTGTGAGCAAATTGCGCAAGAGTTAGGTGAAGAAGAAAACGTTTACCGTATTTCAGCAGTCAACAAGCTTAATACTCAACCACTAATTCACGATATTATGGCACTACTTGATAGCATGCCTAAAGAGAAGTTCGTTGAAATTGAAGACGAAGAAGTTGAGTTCAAGTGGGATACCTACCATCAAAAAGCAACTAAGAATGACGATGATGATTGGGACGACTGGGATGAAGACGACTACGATGTAGAAGTGGTCTACGAGCGTTAATAAAAAACATATTTTAAAAAGGAGCTTAAGCTCCTTTTTTATTTTTTTAAGAGTAAAGTATTAGGTATTTAGTGTGATAATTTCAATGATCGCCGCAATGGCAAATAACCGTGTAATTGGTCTTGATAATAAAATGCCATGGCATTTACCCGCTGATCTACAGCATTTTAAAAAGGTAACAACAGGCAAACCTGTCGTTATGGGGCGTAAAACATTTGAATCGATAGGCCGCCCTTTACCTGGTCGTCGTAATATAATTATTACCCGTAACAGTCAGTATAGCGCTCAAGGTATTGAGACAGTCACTACGCCAGAGGCTGCGCTAGAGCTGGTTAAAGCCGAAGAAGAGGTGATGATAATTGGCGGTGGTAATATTTATCAGCAGTTTTTACCAAGTGCCGATCGTTTATATTTAACCTTTATAGATTTAGAGGTTGAGGGGGATACGCAGTTTCCAGATTACCAAGCGGTAGCAACATGGGAAAACGTCGACGAACAGTCAAATAAGCCCGACGAAAAGAACCAATATAGTTATAAATTCGTAACTTTCTATAAAAAAGATTAACATTATTGCGAAACTTACAGCAGGTTGGTACAATATTAAACAATCAACATAGGTAAAAAGTACCATAAAGGGTGTTTCATGTTTAAATTGTCAAAGCTAATTGTAATTACAGCCGTTGCTGCTGGTTCGTTAATGTATACCGTGCCTGCTAAAGCCAATGATCAATTAGCAGTATCTATTTGTGAATATATCGCAGCTGATGATAAAAACCGTTTACGCAGTAAACTAAAAAGCTCACGTGTAAAAATTCGCAATATTTATGATGCTATTCAATGTAATGGTAATAACTTACTTCGCCATGCTGTAGCTAGTAACGCTGTTGACTCGGGCGAGTATATAGTTAAAAACTTATCAAAAAGCTCATTATCAGACGGCGCAGACATTGCGTGGGCTGAAGGTAATGGCCACGGTGGTTCACCGTTAATTGCTGTAATTAAAGACCGTGCTGGCCTTTAATTAACACAATAAAATAAAAACCGCGCTGGTCGCGGTTTTTTTGTGCCTGGCGTTAGCTAATACACCGCGCTTTAATAATGGTGATAGCTGTATTAAGCCTATTTTAATTTACCCACCCAAGTGATAAAACTCTCATCTTGTAATTAACCCGCGTTTCTTATCTTTAATAGTATATAAAGTAAGTCGGTTGGTTTAATCAAGGGGCTGTAATTGCTAAGTCTTTACTCGTATATTTTCCGCAACTATACGTATTTCCCCTGAGTTACATAAAATTGTCATAAATAGTTAATACTCTACGCGCATAAACATAAGGGGTAGTTATTTATGCGTGTTTCTTCTTTTACTCGGTTATTAGCTATTTTGCTAACTCTAGCCAGTATTTTATTAGCCATCACACTATTTTGGGCAAGCCAAACGTTACTTAAACTTGAGCAACAAGACAGCGCATACAGTAAATTAAAAAACACGATTTTAGTGGATTTAGCCGGTGACTTAGGCAGTTATTTAGAACAAGGTGATAGCCAATATTTAAATCAATCCTCTGCTTTAATTGAGCAAGTAAAAACACAGCAACTCACTGTGCTCCCCTCGGTACTTGCTGAGCAGTTAAACGAGCAGCTAAGTACGTTAGATACCGATATTAAAGGTAAGTACAGAGCGCTGGGAAAATTGTCGGGCAACGAAACGGCGTTACTTGATAATGCAATTCGCCAAATGGCTGGCTCAGCGTCGTCACTGATTGGTTACGCAAAAAAATCCTCTAATCAAAATAGCGATGCGCAATCTTATTACACACTTGGCGCTGATTATTATAACGAGGTGACCAACCTTGCCTTATTTACTTACCAACTAGTCGTAAGCTACGACAGCAATACTGAACAAAGTTTGCAGCAAAGTATTGCTAATTTAAATGCGTTAGCAGCCAAAATAGAGAAACTCCCTAATTTAGGTGTTATGAGCGAAGTTGACGAAGATGCTTTATTTTTTGACGAAGAAGCTGAAGATTTGGCCGATGAAATAAAATCTGAAATTACCAGCTGGCCTAACCGCTACCCTCGCGATTTAGCCAATACATTAGCGCAAGCACAACAGCGTGAGGCGGGCACCAATCAATTACGTAAGCAAATTAACTTACTCTCTAAAACCGTTATTAATGCAGAGCAGCAACTAAAACACGCACAAGGGGTGCTTAAAGAAAACGTCTTTTGGGTATTTTGTTTTGCTATTGGCGCTTTGGTAATGCTAGCCGCGGGTGTTTATATTGTGCAGCGTAACCAAGTGCTCAACCCACTAAGGCAACTAAGAGACGGGTTTGCCTTTTTAATTGAAAGTAACGAGCTTAAAAATATTAAAAGTAATAACCCAAAAACAGAGGTTGGCGAAATAGCCAGTTACTTTAATTTATTAATTGAGCGACAGCGCAAAGAAGCACAAGAGCGTGCCCAAATGCTAAAAGTGGTAAATGATTTTATGCAGCAAATGAGTGAGCATTTGCAAACTATTAGTCATAAAGCATCCATAAGCCATGGGCAAGTGGATCAAAACCAACATTTACTTGCCGATATTCAACAAATAGGCGAACAGGTAAATAATATTAACGCCCAAGTGGCTGATAACGCCCAACACACGTTTAGTGCAATGGAGCATAGCTTAGGCTTTGCACAAAGCATGCTAAGTGCCAGCTCCGATACGCAAACACGGGTTGAGCAAAGTATGCAAAACCTACAAGAGCTACTTGCAGGGGTTGAAGGTGTTGGGCAAATTATTGAAGTGATCCGCAATATTGCCGATCAAACAAACTTACTCGCGTTAAATGCAGCAATAGAATCGGCACGCGCTGGCGAGCATGGCCGAGGTTTTGCTGTTGTAGCTGATGAAGTACGTCAGCTGGCCCGACAAACTCAGGGATCATTGAGTGATATTAATGAACAGCTAACTTTGCTGAGTGAAAAATCAAGTACAGTATCTACACAAATAGCGGCCTTGGCAGATGGCGCTCAGTCGCAAACACAAAATGCACAAGAGCTAAAAGTAAATTCAGAAGGCGTTGCCGATAACGCCCAGCAAGCCAACAAAGTGGCCTTTGAGGCCATGGAGCTTGCTAAGCAGCAAAGTAACTTACTCGATAACTTTAGTCATTCAATGCAAAGTATGAAAGGTCAAGTAAGCGAATCAAGCCTGCTGGTTGACGATATTCGCAGCCAGCTACAACAGCAAATGCAAACTATAAAAGTAAACCTTGGCTTGTAAATACCTGCTAAAACAGAGGTAATTAGCGTTATACTGTAGGCCCATTAATCAAATGCTTTAAGGATTTATCATGATTGAACAAGGTCAAACGTTACCCGCAGTTACATTAACGCAGCTAACAGACGAAGGTATGCAAACTCACACTAACGCTGAGCTTTTTAACGGTAAAAAGGTTGTGCTTTTTGCTGTACCCGGTGCATTTACGCCTACCTGTTCAAATGCGCATTTACCTGAATTTATAACCCTTAGTGATAAAATTAAAGCAAAAGGTATTGCGGCAATTTACTGTGTATCGGTTAACGATGCGTTTGTAATGAAAGCATGGGGGGAATCTCAAAATGCACAAGAAATCGACATGCTTGCAGATGGCGATGGCAGTTTTACTAAAGCGTTAGGGCTTGATAAAGACACCGGCAGTTTTGGTGGAACACGCTCTACGCGCTATGCAATGGTAGTCGATGATAATGTAGTAACAGGCCTGTTTGTTGAAAAAGACAAAGAGTTTTTAGTGAGCCGTGCTGAGTCTGTGTTAGAAAAACTATAATCACTTTATAAAGGCCCTAAGTGCATGCACTTAGGGCCATTTTAATTATGGCTGGTATTGGCCACTTAAAGTTAAACCTGAAAAGGTTCTGTAAGCGTTAACGCTTAAATGCCATGTACCCGCCTGCGGATTACTAAACGTACATGTTTCTGCGTTGCCGTTTTTATAAGGACGACAATCGTAGCTAGATGCGGTAGGTTGGCTGCCAAACTTAACAAATAAATCAGCATCACCTGTACCACCTGAAGTGGTAACTGTAAATGTACTCATTCCTGCTGGCACATCTAAAGTGTAGTGCTTCCAATTACCTGTTGTAGCCGTTACATCGCTCACTGTGCCGCCACCGGCTTCTGGTGTAGTTGAACCGCCACCCGTAGAACCACCTGTAATATTACCCACTAAACTAACGCCAGAGTATGCAGAGTAGCCACGCAGCATTACATGGTATGTACCAGCGGTTGGGTTATCAATAGAACATTCTTCACTATTACCGCCTTTGTACGGACGACAATCGTAGCTTGATGTCGTTGGTTGGCTGCCAGCGCGCACGTATAAATCTGCATCGCCGCTACCGCCACTCATAGTAAATGTCACATTCGTTGCGCCACTTGGTACGGTCATTGTGTAATACGCTTGTGAACTTGCAGCACCGCTTAAGCCTGTTTTAGCTTCGCCATTTGTCAGTTCGCTATCGCCACCTGTAGGCGGTGTTGTACCACCACTTGCAGCAGCTACTGCGGCAGCTGCATCAACAATACCCGTACCACAACTTGTACACGTTGCAGGGAATGAGCGGGTGGTTGATTTTAAAATGCTTTCTATTTCATCTGGGGTCGCATTTGGTTTAGCTTGTTTTATCAGGGCTGCAACACCGGCAACATGAGGCGCCGCCATTGATGTACCTTGAGAGAACGCATAGCTATCGCTTGATGGTGTAGATGATCCTGAGTTATAGGTTGATAAAACCCCTTCAGAATCGTTTGCAAAGCTTTGGGCACCACCTGGAGCTGCAACATCAATATTGCTACCGTAGTTTGAATAATACGCTCGTCCGCCGTTACGTCCTACAGAGGCAACGTTTACAACGCCGCTACAGTTACCCGGGTTATAGTTTGCTGAGTTATCGTTATCATTACCGGCAGCAATAACCACAACTGCACCATTGCTACGTGCCGTGTTAATGGCATTTTGTGTGGTAGAGCTACACGAACCGCTGCCACCTAAGCTCATGTTAATTACATCAGCAGGGTTTGAGTTGGCAGGAATGCCCGATACACTTCCGCCTGATGCCCAAATAATGCCATCAGCAATGTCTGACGTTAAACCACCACATTTACCAAGTACACGTACAGGCACAACTTTAGCGCCATAGGCTACACCGGCAACACCTTCACCGTTATTAGTAACAGCCGCAACTGTACCTGCTACATGCGTACCGTGCCAGCTTGAGCCTTGTGCGCCGTTATTTCCACATTCGCCAGCAGCTACAGCATCACCCGGATCGCGTGCATCACTGTCGCGACCGCCGCCATCGTTTGCTACCGATAGGTTAGAGATCATATCGTAACCCGGTAAAATATTAGCATTTAAATCAACATGTGGGCGGTAGCCAGTATCAAGTACCGCAACCACTACGCCACTGCCTGTTGCAGTATCCCATGCGGTTGGTAAGTTTAGGCCGCCAGCTTGCTCGTAGTAGTGCCATTGATCGCCGTAACGAGGATCGTTAGGGGTTGCAAATGGTTTTAACATTTGATCCACTTCAATGTATTCAACATTGCCAGAATCAACCATTTCTTGCATAAACTCTTGTGCTTCTGCAGCGCTCAGTTTTTTATCTGCGCGCATAACGTGGTGGTTATTAAGTGCCATTGCACGAATATATTTCGCTTTCACTTTACCTTTTTTAGAAGCGAAATTTTTTACAAAGCGTTGAGCACGCTTTTTCATATTTGCAGGGCTCGCGTCAGCAGACGAAATGCTTAACATATCGTTCGCGCTATTTTTGTATTTAATAATAAACTGTGTTTCAAATCCCGACTGGGTTTGTAGTTTAGCTGAGGTTTCCGCCATTGAGGTTGAAACATCTTGAGCAACACTTGCAGATGCTGCAAATACCGTACTAATAGTAAGCGCGATAGCGCAACGCTTAAATGATTTACTTGTTGTCATAATTATCCCTAGTTGTTATTAGTTAGTTCGTAATATTAAATTACGAAACAGAAACAAAGGTAAATGATCTGTTAATTTCTTTAAAAGAATAATTGCTTATGTACCTATTTCTTTTAGTTATAACCTAGGTGTATGGTGACTTTGTCGTTATTTAGTATTTATCATATAAAATAAAAATAAGTATAAAGTATTGTTATTTTTAAGTTGTTTAGAAAAGCCGAAAAATACTCTCAGTTACATTTGTTGCTATAAATCTAATAATAAATTCTATTCAGAGTGTTGAGGTAAACTTTGCTATAATCGGGCAAATTTTTGAGTAGGGCGAAGTAATGAATCAAGTAGATGTAATTGTGATTGGCGCAGGTGCAGCCGGATTAATGAGTGCTGCACAAGCAGGTTATCGCGGGCGTAGCGTTACAGTGCTTGATATGGGTAAAAAACCAGGCCGAAAAATCTTAATCAGTGGCGGTGGGCGTTGTAATTTTACCAATGAAAATGCCAGCCCAGAAAACTACTTATGCAGTAACCCCCATTTTGTTAAATCGTGCTTAAGCCGTTACACGCAACACGATTTTATTGAGCTGGTGGACCGCCATGGCTTGGCATACCATCATAAAACCTTAGGCCAGCTGTTTTGCGATAACAGCGCGCAAGATATAGTCGATATACTACTTACTGAGTGCGAGTGGGCTGGTGTTACTATTAAATTGCGCAGCGAAGTGTTAAATGTGACTAAAACCGACATTGGCTACCGTGTTATCACTGAGCAAGAAACACTTACTTGTGAATCGCTCGTTATCGCATCGGGCGGTTTAACAATGCCCAAACTAGGCGCCACTCCTGTAGGCTATAAAATTGCAGAGCAGTTTGGTTTAAACGTACTACCTACCATGGCGGCGCTTGTGCCATTTACTTTGCATCAACACGATAAAGAGCGCTTTGAGGGGCTTTCAGGTATTAGTATACCGTGCGAAGTGTCTAGCGAAGACGGCACAATATTTAAAGAAAATATTTTGTTTACTCACCGAGGATTATCAGGGCCTGCCATATTACAAATTAGCTCATTTTGGCGAGCAGGGCAGGCAGTAAGCATAAACTTACTCCCTGAGCTCGATTTAAAACAGCAACTAGCCGATTGGCGAGAAACACAATCTCAAAAGTCATTAAAAAATAGCCTTGCAACTATTTTACCCAAACGCTTTATAGAAATACTACACGACAGTAAAGCCATTCCTGATTGTAATATTAATCAGCTTACCCATGCTCAAATAGATGAGTTAGCAAACTATATTCATGCGTGGCAAATAAAACCTAATGGTACAGAGGGCTATCGTACGGCTGAGGTAACGTTAGGCGGCGTCGATACCGATGAGTTAAGTTCTAAAACCTTTGAAGCTAAAAAAGCCAAAGGCTTGTATTTTATAGGCGAAGTAACCGATGTAACAGGCTGGCTTGGGGGCTATAACTTCCAGTATGCGTGGAGTTGTGGGTTTGCATGTGGGCAATATGCATAAGTATTTCAGCGTATTGTGATAGGCGAGATAAAAATATTACACTCTTAATTAAAGGTAACTTTAAAGAGTGTAATATTAGTGCGTATATTTTTGCTGTTAAGTATTGCTGCTACAAGTTTTAATGCATTAGCATCAGAAAACTACAGCGATCATGAAGTGTTTTGCTTGCAACAGCCCCAAACACAATGCTTAGCTTATATTGAAACGCGCCTTAATGAAGCCAAAGGTAACCCTGCACAGTGGTATAAAATAAAAACCTACCAATTTGATTACTACTACGACTACCAACAGTTCGAAAACTTACTCAACGCTATTACTCCTTTTTTACAGCAAGATAAGCTGCCCGATGTATTTAAGCTACAAATGTATTTTTATTACGCGAAAGCACTTAATTATATTGGTAAAAAAGCAGAGGCTAAAGCGTATGCCGCTAAAGCGTTTACCCAGTTAGACGGGATTTATAATGCGTTTGGCGACCCGCTGCGGCTGGTGGAGTTGGCTAATCTACACTATGTATTTGGAAGTAAAAAAGTCGCCATGCGTTTGCTAATAGATGCAGAGCAACGTTTTGCAAAAAACAACGATCCTATTTTTCACTTAGAACTGCATGTAAACAAAGCACATATTTACTTAAAGTGGCAGCAATACAAGCAAGCTATACGTAGTAATTTAATGGCCTATAACGCCATAAAAAGCACTAATCATGTAGCTAAAATAGTGCTTGCGAGTGGTAATTTGGCTTACAGTTATCACCAAAATAAAAATTATAAAGAGGCTATTAGCTATTATAAAAATGCGTTCGACTACACCGAGCCACAAAGCATTTACCACGCTATTTATAGCTTGCGCTTAGCGCAGGTATATTTACAAATAGGTAAAAAAGCACAAGCGAAAGAATGGCTTAGTAAAATTGATAGAAACGCCACTATGTTTGGTAAAGGGCATGCTGCATTGTATAGCAAGCTGCAACAAGCCCTTACTAAAAATTAGCTTACAACAGCTGCTTTATAAGGGGCGCTTATGCCAGCGTATTGCGGGCCAAATATACTTAGCCCTTTAGCGCTGGTGAACTCTTTTGGCGCTGGTAAAATTACAACCGCTACATACATGCCTACCTCGTAATTAGGATTAGTAATGGGTGTGCCTGTTTGGCTGTTAATACAGCATATTAAATCGGGTATGGTTACGTGTACTTCGTCATTTAAAAACGCGGCCATGTTTTCGTTTTTAACCGTTATTTTGTAGCTGTTATTTACAAACTCACCTAACCCTTTAAGTGTTACTTCCCCAAGCGTAAAACCTTCTACGGTGTTAAATTTAAATGCGCTTACTTGGCCTTCAAAGGCAACAAAACCGCCTCCGTGCTTGGCAATTATGTGTGCGGTGTTAGCGTGCTGTGCGTTGGCTTCACGCATTGCTTTACCGAGTTTTAGCGCTTTACTAATTGTGCCGTGAATAACCGCGTTTTTCATTTGCTCAATAGGTAAAATATGGTCAATAGCAGCTATGTCATTACGGCTAATTTTAGCCAGTGCTCGCACGACTGTTTCGGCGCGTAAGTCGTCCATTACATTTTCACAAATAAAGCACTCACCAAATTCATTAGCGGTAATAATAGGTGCTGCGGGTAAGTTATTTAGATAATAGGTTGAGTGGGTGATCTCTGGTACTGCGCGCCCAGCGGGGTCGGCATCAATAATATAGCCGTCAAACATTGCTGCTAAGTAAAACGATACTGCGGTATTAGAGCCGCCAAGCTCACAGCAAATAGTGCCATAAATAGCATCATTACCTGTGTATTGTAGTGCGCGCTCATAAGCGGCTAAAATAGCGTGCTTGGTGCTGCGGGGCAGGTTTGCATAAGCGCGTTCTTCTTGTTCACTTAAAGCAGAAATTGCCCCTAACATGTAAGGCGTACAAACAAGCTCGCCCGCGGGGACTTCATCGGCACTAATTAGTTTAAAGGTTTTACCCTGTGCGAGTGCTTCGTCAATATAGGCAATGCCTTCACTTAACTCACCGCCGCCGCCAGTGCCTAAAATGGCGCAGCCGTATAAAATATCAATAAGTTGGTCACGATTAAGAATTTGCATGTGTGTATCGCTATGGGTTATCTAAAAAAGCAGCAGGCAATAAAAGGCATGCCTGCCGTATAAGGGAAATACATTAAAATTCGTAGCTGAGCTCTATGCCGTAACTGCGTGGCTTATTAGGTTGGCGGGCAAGCTCGGTTACACCATCGCCAAATAAGAAAATATCTTCAATGGCGCGTTCATCCGTAAGGTTGTCTACGTAAACTTGAACGCTCCATTGATCAGACTTAAGGCCTACGCCGGCATTTAGGTAGGTATAACGCGACGACTCAACATCAGGAATATCAATACTGAATGTTTTAGGGCCTTCAATTAATAGCTCTGCGCGCGAGAACAATGCCCATTCGGCGTTAAGTGCTAAGTTATGATTTGCCGAAAGCCCGTAGTTATATTCAGGCACCCAAAATTGTGACCTGCCAGCAAGTTCGGGGCGCAGTGCAAAGCGTTTAATTTCAGAATCAACAATACCTGCACTGAGGTTAATACTTAAATTGCTGGTGGCAGCAAAGGCGGCTTCAAGCTCTAAGCCTTTGGTTTGTACTTCGTCAATAGAGAGGTTTTCAAGGGTGAAGGTATCTATATTAAATTGGGTAAATTGCGCATCATCTTGCTCAATAATAAACGCGGCACCATTAAGGGTAACTTTGTTATTAAACAAAGCAGTTTTAAAACCTACTTCGTAGCTGTCAGAAATCTCTTTATCAAAGGTGCGGCTAATGCCGTCGGCCGGCTCGTTAAAGCCACCGCTTCTAAAACCACGGGAGTAGCCGGTGTAAAGCAGTAGGTCGTCATTCATTTGGTACGCTAAGGTAACTTTAGGCTGTAATTGGCTAAACGATTTTTTAGCGTAAGTGGCGTCTTTATTGGTTGGGTCGAACGACTCGCGAGTATCGTGATCGTAGCGCATTGCACCGGTTAGCTCTAACTGCTCGTTTATATCGTAGTTAAATTGCCCAGCAAGTGCCCATGCATCGCTGCTGTTGTTATCGATAATGGAAAGATAGGGCTCGTCGTTGGCAAAATCTGCACGCGTTAAAATTTCGGCATCGGTAAAATCATCATAAAATAATACGGCAGTATCGCGGTCGCGCTGTTGATAAAACGCCGACACTGACCATCTAAATGCCTGATCAGACTGGGATGTAAACCGCGACTCTACCGTTAACGATTCAATATCGTATAACCCTTCAGTGCCAAATGGGGCTCTAAAAAAGCCACCTTCGTCAATAAAGGTGGCATCGGCAGAGTAGTCGCCATCGTAAAAGTGCTCGTTTTGAGAATTGCTGTACGCGGTTACAAACTCAAACTTACCTAAATCATAATGCTGGGTTAGTTTGGCGCTTAGCTCATACACATCACGCTCATCTTGGTTAATAATATTTTGTGAGGTATTAATTGAAAAGTCTTCAATGGTGTCATCGCTCACCCCTTGGTAGTAAGCAAATCCGGCTTCGCTCGAGGTGTATTTACCTTTAAGATTTATTGAGGTGTCTTCGCTTAGCTCAAACTCTAACTGAGAGAAAGCCGATTGCTCTTTTAATGGGTCGGCGTAATCGCCTGTGTAGGTATTTTTAATTAGCCCGTCGCTATCTTTAATGTAACCACCGGCTCTAAAATATGCGGTGTTTTCGTCGTTAAGCGAACCCGATACAACCGCATTCAAATTATACGTGTTGCCATTACCTATTGAGCCTTTAATTTTACCTTCAAAGTCCTCAATGGGTTTTTTAGTTGTCACAATAACCGCACCACCAATGGCGCCGCGGCCATACAGTGCGCCTTGTGCACCACGCATAACTTCAATACGTTCAATATCAACTAGGTCTTGGTTTATAAACTCTAAATCGGGGGCGGTAACACCATCAACTACAAACGCTAATGGCGGATCGCCCACCTGCGGTGTAATTAAGCCACGAATAGTAATACGGGCTAGGCCAGGCCTAAAATTATCGAGCTGTGATAGGTTGGGAGTTAAATTAGCAACATCACGAAAGTTAGTAATACGTGATTTTTCGATTGTCTCGGCGCTAAATGCGGTAACAGAGTCGGGCACATTTTGTATCGACTCAATACGCCCGCGCGATATCACCGAAATTTTTTCTATGGTGTCAGTTACTGTTTGTTGTTGTTCTTGCGCATGCACATAGTTTATGCACGACAGAGTAACTGCCGATGCTAATAGTGTTTTACGAAAGCGTATTTTGTTGTATCTGCTCATGTTCTATGTCCTAATGTGACTATCATGGTGATGTTACTTAGTGATAAACATTGTCGCTTTTTCAGACAAAATAATATTTTGTAAACCCTTAATACAGCACACACAAATTGCTGAAAATAACGCTTAAGCGCGTAATTTTATGTATTTGTTGACCTTAAATTTACAAAATTAATTATTATTAAATGTGAAACCGGTTATGAAAAAAACGATAAAAATAGACAGGTACAATCAAAAAATACTGGCAATTTTGCACCTTACTGCAGACCTAACAAATGTTGAATTAGCTGAGCAAGTTAACTTATCGCCCAGTGCGTGTTTTCAGCGAGTAAAAGCGCTAAAAGAGGCAGGGTACTTTAGAACCTTTCATGCGGATATTAATTTAGAGCAAATTTGTGAGCACGTGTTTGCCTACATGGAATTTACGCTAGAGGACAATAACCTAGCAGCACGTCGTAAGTTTTTAGCTGACATACACAACATCCCCGAAATAATGGATTGCATGCAACTAAGTGGCGATATTGATTATATTTCTTTTTGTTGCTTTGCAGATATTCAAGCACTTAATGCAATGTGCGACAGGCTAACCGGTAGCTCACAGTATACAATTAAAAAGCTGACTACACGCATAGTGCTTGAGCGCGCTAAGTTCTTTTTAGGCTACCCGCTTGAAAAACTAAAATGGCGAGACGAAATGAAAGTAGACGATGAAGAGTAGCTCCCTAATTTAGATAAATAAAAAGGCGCATCACGCGCCTTTTATTGTTTAAAACTATTGCTGAATAACCGGTTTGGGCGCAATGGCTTTTGCAAACAGGGTATAAATAATGGCCGTTAATATAATGGCATCAATCACGGTAATGCCACTCATTGATACGTTAAATAAAGCGCCATTACACACCGCATAGGCTGCGCCTACAAACCATGCGCTAAACGCGGGGAGTGAAAAGTTAGCGTTATTTGCTAAAGCAACTGCGCTATAAGCTTGGGGTTTAATAAACAGTGCATCAACAATAATTACGCCCGCTACTGGTACAAATATATCAGACAAAAACGCTAAAAAGCTTATAAACATATCTAAAATATTAATAAAGGCTGCGCCAATTCCCACCAAACCTAATAACACAATAACCCACTTTTTATGCCAATGCGGGAAGGTAGCCTCCACGCTAAGTGCGGTACTATAAAGGTTTAACGAATTTAAAATCCAGCTGCCTGCTATCACAATAAAAAACGCCGAAAACCCCAAATTGAGCGCAAGCATTAAGCTTAATATTTCGGTTTCTTGCATGGCGGCAGCGGCAAACACAGCAACAAAAATAACCAACAGCTCAATAACCATATACGCAATAAATGAGGTATACACGCCGCCACGCTTTTGCTTAGAAAAGCGAGTTATATCGGGCAATATTATTGCGCCAATAATAACGCCGCCAACAATGGCAGCTACACCATCTTCAAGCGAAAGCGCTGCTGATTTTTCTAAATTAATAAAATTAACCAATGGCATAGTATCGAGTGCGCCAAAAAGCATCATAGCGGTGACTGCAGCTAAAATAGGGATCATTATTGAGGCCAGTACGTTAATTGCTTTAAACCCATACAATGTGGTTATAAGCATGGCGCAACCTGCGACTATATCGATAGGCCATTCGGGCATAATAATATTAAATTCTGCACTGAGTAAGCGCACCACTGCATTAGAAAACAAATCAATATTTACGCCAAACCAGCCAATTAACGATAAAGCAAAGGCAATATTAACGATGCCCGCGCCAGCATTACCAAACGCTATTTTTACCAATAGATAAGAGCTTAAGCGGCTTTTTACACCTATGGTGCCCATGGCGCCACCAATAATGGTTAAAATAAGTGAGCCAATAACTAATGCCCAAAGCGTGTTACTCACACTCGAATTTTGATGTATTTCTAGGCCGGTGATAAAAGTGGGTAGTGAAAAGCTGAGCATTGCGGCTATGGCTGCAATGCGCGGCCAAGCAACAAGTTCGCTGGTATTAATACTGTGGGGGTCGTTCCCGTTTGGCATTGCCTGTTTCTCTTTTTTATTATCTTTTATATTACTATACGCCGCTGGCGTGCAAAATTTTTTACTATTAGGTGTTTATTCAAAATATGCGGTTTTAAAAGCAGGGCGTGTACAAAATTATATTTTGTGGTGATTATTATGTATTTGAAAAGCGCTATAAACTAGGCAAAAAAAAACCGCCAAAATGGCGGTTAAAAGGTCTACACAACAAAATATAACTATTTTTTGTTATTTTAATAACGCCAACACATCAAAGCAGGCACCCATAGTATGGTAATCAGTTTTACCAATAGGGCTTTTTTCGGTATCTATTTTTTTGTTATCTACGGTTAAAATTCTAAACCACGCACCGTATTTATGATCAACTAAGTGCTGCCATGAGTACTGCCAAATTTTGTCATACCACTGCTGGTATTTTTCATCCTCTGTGGTTTCATAAAGGTAGGCTGCACAACAGAGTGTTTCGGCTTGCACCCAAAAGTACTTGTCGTCATCGCATATGCTTTTATCTGGCGCAAATCCGTAACAAATACCGCCGTGTTGTTTATCCCAGGCAACGTTTATTGACTCATCAAATAACGCTTGAGCACGTTCTACAAGCCAAGCTTGTGGCTTATGCTTATTTAAAAACATTAATAGTTTTGACCACTCAGTTTGATGACCTGGCTGGAAACCCCACGGGCGAAACAAATTTTTTGGATCGTCTTTGTTGTATTCTAAATCAACCTGCCAATTTATATCGTAGTGCTCCCAAATAAGCCCACCCATTAAATTAGCTTGGCGATTAACCATGTTATCGGCAAGTGTAAGCGCACGATTTAAAAATAGCTCATCTTGAGTTGCTTCATACGCGGCAATAAGTGCTTCGCAGGTGTGCATGTTGGCGTTTTGGCCGCGATACGGATCGCACTTAGTAAAGTCACTGTTGTGCTGATCTTTATATAAACCTGCTCTTGTGTCCCAAAAATGTGTTTCCATTGTTTGAAATGTATCGTTTAGGTATTCGCGCGCCTGTGTAACACCTACGCGGTATGCCCAGCTGTAGGCTAAAATCACGAACGCAAAGCCATAACAGTGGTTGGTATCATCAAGTACAGTGGCGTTACCTTTATCAACACTCAATAGCCAATTGTAGCCACCGGTTTGCTCAACAAAATGGTGTTTACGAATAAACTCAATACCCGATTTAACACGGTTTAGGTACTTTTCGTCATTAAAGGTTTGGTACGCACGTGCATAGTTAAATACAAACCGAGTAGAGCTTACTAGGTGGCGAGTTTGCTTATCAAATACCTCACCATTATCTGAAAAGTTTTGGTAAAAACCGCCATGCTCATCGTCAATGTTAGGCTCATAAAATGCCAGTGTATCGGCAATGTGCTGCGTTAAAAATTCGCGGCTTTTAAAGTTATCAGGTGTGTGGCTCATAGTGTGCTCCTAAAATCATTTAGTGATTTTTCGTTAGGCAAAGACGTAAATGCCCCTTTGTAAGATGCGGCATGTGCACCACATAACGAAGCAAATTCAAAAATAGTTGTGAGTGTTTCGGGGCTGTCGCAAAGCTTACTAAAAGAGCTAGGTGTCAGATTTTGTAAGCCTAGCTGATACAGCAACCCACCTACAAATGCATCACCTGCGGCGGTGGCATCAACCATAGTCACTTTTTTTGGGATAAGCGTTTGCCTGGCATTTTTTGTGTACCAATGCATTGGGTTGCCTGCATCGGTAACCACAAATAACTCACAGCCATTATTAAGCGTATGAGCAATAAATTCTTCACCCGTTTGTTCACCCGCTAAGTATTCAAGCTCTTCTTTTGAGGCTTTAATAATAGAGCAGTGTTTTAGTAAGGGTAAAATATGCTCACGCGGATTGGCATTACTTGGCCATAAGTTAAGGCGTAAGTTAATGTCAAAACTGACAATCGCATTATTTTGTTTAGCAAATTCAACACCGTAAGCAGTTGTTTTACGTACGCGCTCGTCGGTTAAGGTGTTTGAGCAAATATGAAATATGTCGCATTGCTCAAACCATTCACTGCTAAAGTCATCATTACTAAAGCGTAAGTCGGCGGTGTTATCGCGATAAAACTCAAACGTACGGTCGCCGTCGTCATCAAGCGATACAAACGCAAGGGCAGTTTTAGCTTGGCTTGTAAAGCGCATAAAGTCGGTTTTTACACCTTGCTCTTTTAAGGCGTTATGTAAAAAACTGCCAAAACTGTCGGTGCTCAGCATGCCCGCAAAGTAAGCGTTACCACCTAGCTTTGCAATGGCTACGCTTACGTTTGCAGGTGCACCACCTGCAAACTTAGTAAATGCTTCGTGCTCGCTGTTGTTTTGACTTAATTTATCTGAGAGTAAATCAACCAGTACTTCACCAAAACATATTGTGTGTTTCATGATGCTGCCTTAGTTATTAATCAAGTAGCCAATGCAGTGCAATTGCTGCTGTCCATGAGAAATCTTTACCTCCACAGCCTGCGCCAGTCTCTGGGTTAAAGTATTCGTAGTAACCCGATTTAAGCACTAAGCCGCGGGTGTCATCCTGAATTTTTTCAGCAGTTGTCACAAAGCCTGCTTCTTTTAGGCCTGTGGCTATCATCCAGTTAATGTGTAACCAAATAGGGCCGCGCCAGTAACGCTGTGGTTCGTACTTTTCTTCTTTAGGGTGGGTAGATGCCACACTAAATTGGCTCGACTCAATAAAGTCTTCAGTTGCGGTATTAATTATCTGGGTTTGCTCGTTAGATGTTAAACCAGCATAAACAGTTAATAGTGCTGCTGAGGTTTTAACTTTAGCTAGGCTATTTGTTAGCACGTCTTTACAGTAAAAGTATTTGCTTTTATCACACCACAGGGTGTTAATAGATTGTTGTGTAAGCTCAGCACGTTGGGCTAAATAATCGGTACGTGCATCGTTTAAACCAAGTTGCTCACCCATTTCGAGTAAATCTTTTGTGGCACGATGCAAAATAGCAATAATACCTAGGTCGTTCATTTTGTACGGGCAGGTTTCGTAAATTACTTTGCTATCAAAATTGTTACGTTTAAAAAAGTCTACTAGGTATAAAAAGCGGTCGTACTCACTTTTATGTGGGCGCTGCGACGAATCTACATGGCTTGTATCGCGACGAGTGTACTCCCAGTCAACACATGGCACAGCTTGGAGTGCGTCATCCCATGATGGACTGTTATCCATGCCCGACTCCCACGGATGGTAAGTCACTACTAAACCTGTATTTTCAGGATCGCGGTCGTTGTACCACCATAAATGGTAATCAACAACCTTTGAAAATAGCGCCTTAACCTTTTGCTCTGCAAAGGTTTTATCTTGTGCGCTTGCAAGCATTTCTTTCATTACTGTGGCCACAACGGGTGGCTGCGAAATAGACGTACTTTTAATTTTTTTGTCTGATCCCCACACATCCGGACCTGGGAAATACGTGTCGGCATCTTTATGAAATAAGATATGTGGCACCATGCCGTCATCCCACTGACCTGAAAATAACACATCAATTTCTTGCCACGCACGCCCCTCATCAGACTTCATCCAACCAAGCGCAGTTATTGCTGAATCCCAGTTCCATTGAAACGGGTAAAGGCCATGTGTTGGTACTGTATAGCCACCTAAATCGTTTGCTATAAGTGTTTTAGTAGCAAGGTCTGCAAGTGATGAAGCAGTGGCTGCATCAATTTTACTGCTGTTTATAGTAGTCATATTGGGTGCTCTTTGTGTGTTATTTTCAATTTGGATAATATTAAAGCACTCATTATGGGTTGTAAATGTTTTTTTTCTGTGCTTAAATCCTGTTCGAAGTAACAAAAAACTAACATGTATATCTTGATTATTTCTACTTTACTTAGCCACACTCTAAGTAAATACACACAGACAACTAGCACAATTGGAGAATACCCGTGAATAAAACAACGATCGCCTCTATTGTATCTTTATGCCTCACACAGGGCGCGTTTGCCGCAGAAGAGTCTGCGCCAGATACAGCAAAAAAAGCTAACAACGTTGAGCGTATTATCGTCTCTGGTACCAGTAAAGGACGTGTAATTTCAGATACTCCACAATCTGTAACCTCAATTAGCGAAGACGAATTAGTAAAGCTTTCATCAAGCAGCCAAGCAGATGTACTCCGTTACATCCCAGGTATTAAAGTAGAGGGGGGCGGTGGTGAGGTTGCAACAAACCTACAAGTAAGGGGCTTGCCTTCGTCGGGTCAGTTTCAGTTTACGCCTTTATCGTATGATGGTTCACCTAGTTTGAGTGTTTTTGGCTTAAACTCGTCGGCATTTGATGTTTACTACCGTAATGACTTAGGCATTGAGCGTGTAGAGTTTGTACGTGGCGGTGTATCTAACTTATTTGGCCAAGGCTCTGTAGCGGGTATTATTAACTACATTTCTAAAACGGGCAGTGATGATCCGCAAAGTACCGTGCAAATGGAGCTATCTGATCAGGGGCGTACTCGTTTAGACTTTGCTACAAGCGGACCGCTTAACGAAGATGGCCTTTACTATGCGTTATCGGGTTTTTACCGTTACGACGAGGGCCCGTTAGATACAGGACTTGAGACTAAAGGTACTCAGCTTCGCGGTAATATTCGTAAAGAATTTGATGACGGCTCAGGCTCATTTACGGTTTATGGCCAATACATTGACGATCAAGCGCAGTTTTACCTTCCTATTCCGCTTGATGGCGATAGCCGCGAGCGTTTAATTGGTAACGATGGCAGCGAAGTGGAGTCACTACAAACTGCCAATTTATCTAACCTTACCTATGACACTGCAAATGGTCGTTATGAATCGCCAATTAGCGATGGTGTGGTGACTAAAGGTGGCTCTATTTCAGTTGTATTTGAAAAAGAGCTAGCCAACGACTTTGCAATTAACATGCGCAGCAAATACGCAAAGTACCAGCACGAATTTAACCTATTTTTAGATGGCGACGGTATTATTAACGTCCCTGAGAGCCAAGAAGACTTTTTAGCTAATCGTGGTTTAGGCGATGCAAGTGGTGCTGCGTTTACTTACACCGCATCGGGTCAGGCACTTGCAAGTGATGACTTACTATTTGCTAACCGTATTTTAGACCGCGATCGCCCAGCTGAAGATTTTTCTGCCGAATTTAATGTTATTAAAAGTATTTTTGTTGGCGATTTTAGCCATGATATTACGGTAGGTACGTTTTTTTCACACAGTGAAGCCGATGACGATAACGTTATTACCACCTACTTAGGTGAGTTTAACAATAACCCTGAGCTGGTGGATTTAACGTACACCAATGCCGATGGCGATGTTGTTCAGTACACACAAAATGGCATTAGTGGGCCTGGTATTTCATACACTAACCAAACTATTAGCGCTACGCGCCGTGCACTTTATATAGCGGATCAAATGGAAAGCGATGATTGGATTATCGACTTTGGTGTACGTTATGAAGAAATTGACGGCAAAATTAGCCGTGAAGGCAGCCAAGTCGTTCAGATTTCTGATGACCCAACGCTTGCCCCTAACTTACAAGTTAACACTACGGGCAGTGGTGTAATGACTTACGGTGAAGTCGACACCTCTGAATTTGCGGTATCAGGTGCGGCGTTATATCGCTTAACTGATAATTTAAATGTATATGCCAATGCATCACGCGGGTTTTTCTTCCCAGAAATTAGAGGTATTCAGTTTAACGATTTAGGCGAGCCTGCCAGCTACGAAGCCGAAATTGTTGAGCAAGGCGAACTAGGTGTTAAATTTTTTGATAACGACTTTAGCGGTAGCATCGCGTTATTTAGAACTGACTTAAAAGACAGGCGCAGCGTAGACTTTGTAAACGATGGTAACGGGGGCGTATTAGAGCTGCCAGTTATGCAATCGACCAAAGCAACAGGCGTGGAGCTTACTGGTCGTTACGATATTACCGACGAGTGGGCTGTTGATGCCAACATGACTTACACCGACCACGAATTTACTGAGTTTGACTCAGACCCTTCTATTATTGGTAATGAGTTACGCCGTAAACCAAAAATATTATTTAACTCATCCATTAGTTACACCGCAGATAGCTGGGATGCTGCTTTGTATCATAACTTTACCGGTAAAAACTATGCCAACGATGCAAACTCGGTAGAGCTTGATTCATTTCACTTATTTAGATTTGATGCAGGTTATAACTGGCAAATTGCACCGGAGCAAACAGTACGTCTAAGCGTAGGGGTATTTAACTTGTTTGACTCTGATGGTGTAACCGAAGGCTCGCCGCGTTTAGGTAATAGCCAAACGTCAGACAACCCTTACTTTGTAGGTCGCCCAATTCTCCCACGACGCGTCACATTAAGAGTTAAATACGACTTTTAAATAAATGCTTTATGCCTATTAACCTACTTTGGGGTTAATAGGCTTTTTGCATTGTGATGCATTTTTCAGCTAAGTTAGTGATAGGTTTATTTTTAGGTACTGTTTAGAAGTAAGCAAATAACAAACTTGGTTTTTATTTTTGAGAAGGCGCTGTGTTTTCTTATTTTGAATACGCGAAATAATTATGAATATATTAGATTTTTCAATAGTTGCTCTCTACCTTGGTGCCTTATTGGTAATGGGGTTTATGCTACGCGAACAAACCAATAAAAGTGATTACTTTTTAGGAGGCAAAAGCTTAGGATGGAAACCGCTGGCTTTGTCGGTAATGGCCACTCAGCTTTCGGCTATTAGCTTTATCTCGGCTCCTGCATTTGTTGGTTTGCGTGAAGGCGGTGGTATGCAATGGCTCTCGTATGAGTTAGGTGTACCGCTGGCGATGATTTTAATTTTAGCGACTATTTTACCTAAGCTTTATAAAAGCGGTATTGTCAGTATTTACGATTACTTAGAAATGCGCTTTGGTCGTTCTACCCGTGTGCTTATTAGTGTGGTGTTTCAGTTTAGCCGCGCATTTGCCACCGGTATTATGATTTATGCCGTATCGCTTATTTTACAAGGCACTATGGGAATAGAAGCGTGGCAAGCCATTGTGCTTACCGGTGTTATAACTGTTTTATATTCACTACAAGGCGGGATGAAAGCGGTTGTATATGGTGATGCCATTCAAATGATCATCATTGTACTGGGTACCATTGCCTGTATTGGCTTTGGGCTTTATCACTTAGGTGGTGTTGATACCTTTATTGCTAATGTTGATTCGAGCCGGTTAGAAGCTATAAAACTTGATTCGTTTGGCTTTAGTGGTGACGGCTTTGGCTTTTTACCTATGATTTTTGGTGGTGTAGTACTTTACGCTTCGTACTACGGGTGTGACCAAACGCAAGCACAGCGTGCGCTTAGTGCAAAAGATCCTAAAAACTTGCGCTACATGATTTTAGCCAACGGCGTAGTGCGTTTTCCTATTACTATTTTATATTGTGTGTCGGGCTTAATTGTAGGCACACTGGCTATGAGTAACCCTGAGTTTTTAGCCAAAATTCCAGCGGATAACCCAGATTGGATGATGCCAATATTTATTTTAGATTACTTGCCGCATGGCCTAATTGGTTTATTAGTTGTGGCTATTTTATCTGCGGCTATGTCGTCACTTAGCTCAGCTATTAACTCGCTTTCGGCGGTCAGCATTGAAGATTACAGCCGTATTTCTAATAAAGAGCTAGACCAACCAACGTATTTAAAACTGGCTAAGTACTTAGGCTTAGCATGGGGCGCAATTACGCTTGTGTTATCACTTTTTGCGGGTGACATAGCGCCCACTATTATTGAAGCCATTAACAAAGTAGGCTCACTATTTTATGGCCCAATACTCGCGGTATTTTTAATCGCAGTGTTAAGTAAACGAAGTGCAGCCCTACATGCAAATATAGGTTTAATTAGTGGTGTACTAATTAACTTACTGGTGTCGATATTTGCGCCCGATGTATTTTGGTTTTGGTGGAACTTTATTGGATTTGTATGCACTGCAATTATTATTTATGTAACCAGCCGCGTTATTCCTCGTGACGTAAACGAAGTCGCTAAAGCGCAAAACGCTGAGACAACCTCAAACTCTATTTTAACCGGTAAAGATATCGTTATGCTGCTGAGCATGTTTGTTGTGATGGTATTAATTTGCCTTGCTATTCCTTCAATTTTTTCGTGAGCTTTGACTAATGGATGCTAACAAGTCGTTTTTAATCGATTTATTTACCACTGCGGTAAATGCCTGTAAACCGAGTGCTTGCATGAGCAAGTACTTAAAAAATATAGATGCCAGCAATGGCTTATGTGTGGTAGGTGCCGGTAAAGCAGCCGCAGAAATGGCCGCTGAGGTTAATCGCTTTTATGGTGATAAATGTTTTGGCGCTGTAGTGACACGTTATGGCTACGAAAGTGCTGGCGATACTGGGCGCATAAAAGTACTTAGTGCTAACCACCCAACACCAGATGATAACAGCTTAGCTGCAGGTAAAGCACTGTTAGAGCTTGTAATAAATAACCCTGCCGATATTCCTATTTTGTTTATTATATCAGGTGGTGGCTCGTCATTGATGTGCCTGCCTGTTGATGATGTACCGTTTGCGCAAAAGCAGGCACTTAATCAGTTTTTACTTAAAAGTGGTGCAAGTGTTGATGAAATTAATGTTGTGCGCAAACAACTCTCGCTTGTTAAAGGGGGCAAGTTAGCGCAAGCGGCTAAATCGGATTATGTAACGCTGATTATTTCTGATGTAGTAGGCGATAAGCCAAGCGATATTGCATCTGGCCCCACTATTAGCGATGGCAGTACTAAAGCTGATGCGCTGGCTATTTTACAAAAGTATAATTGGCCAGTTATAAGTGAGATTGAAGCCCATTTACTAAAACCTGAGCAAGCGCGTGCAGCCGATACAGTGGGAGAGCACTTTATTGTAGCTAATGCGCAGCATGCGATTGATAGTGCTATTGATGTAGCACAGCATCAAGGTTGGGATACGCAAGTACTTGGATACGATATTCAAGGTGAGGCAAAAGAGGTTGCCCGCGTACACGCTAAAATTGCCCTTGAGGAAAAAGCAAAAGGCAAGCGCGTTATGTTGTTCTCAGGTGGCGAGCTTACAGTAACCGTTGCCGATGTATACGGCGATGGCGGTCCTAATCAAGAGTATTTAATGGCACTGGCTGATGCGCTAAACGGCGAAGCGGGTATTTACGCAATAGCGTGCGATACTGACGGCGTTGACGGTAGTAAAGATGTTGCTGGCGCGTATATAGATAGCAGTACGATTGCTCGTGCAGAGGCCGCCGGCGAGAACTTACAAGCGCAGTTACAAGGTCATAATAGCCATCAGTTTTTTAAAGCTATTGATGATTTAATTATTACGGGGCCAACAAACACTAACGTTAACGATTTTAGAGTCATTGTGATTGAATAGGCACTGCGCCGTACTTGTTCTTTATAATGGTTTAACGTAATCTTGTGCTCCAATTTTATTAGGGTTAATAGCTATGTTTTCGCTAAATAACAGTAACTTATTACGCTCAGGTTTTGAGCTTGGAAAAGGCGATAAGCTTTTTCAAGACATTGAGCGTGATATTATTAAAGTGGTGTTTTGGGAGCAATGCGTAACACAAAGCCATATTGTGAGCGCCACCCGAATTCCGCAACAAACTGTCTCGCGTTTACTTAAGTCGTTAACCCAGCACGGCGTAATAGTGCAAACCGATACACTCATTCCTAATAAAAAAGGCAAACCTGGTTTTGGCATTGCGCTAAACCCTGATTACGGGTTTACCTTTGGTTTGGCTATTTTACTTGATGCCATTTCACTTGCGGTTATGGATTTTACTGGCAAAGTGGTTTACACCCACATGCAGTTAATGTCAGATATGAGCATTAATAACGTGCTTAAATGCGCGCAAAAACTGGTGGATGATATAAGCGCAGAACGCGATATTCCAAGCGATAAAATACTGGGCATGGGTGTGGGTATTTCAGGCTTTTTTAGTTCTATGGACGGTAAAATGAATACCCACCATATGCTAGAAGAGTGGTCGCAAGTTGATATTATCGATATTGTATCGCAGCACTTTCAGTTACCTACTTGGGTGGTGAACGACGCCACAGGCGCAGCCGCTGGCGAGGGCGTTGCAGGTATTGGCCGTGAATACAAAAACTTTGTATATATGTTTGTATCGGCCGCATTTGGTGGCGGTATAGTTAATAATAGCGACGTACTGCGTGGTACTTACGGTAACGCTGGCGAGCTTGGCGATATGCTACCGCCTAAGCTATATGCTCATCCTAATTTAGAGTTACTAAAACGTATTTTGAAAAAAAATGGCGTTGCGGTTAATTCAATTTACGATTTACACGATAACTTTGACCCAGAATGGCCAGGCGTTGAAGAGTGGCTATTTAAAGTTCAAGACTCGTTTGATTTAGTGGCAACTTGTTGCTCAGCGCTATTAGATGCTGAAGCCATTATTATTGGCGGCCATATACCTAAAGAGCTGGCTGAAAAAGTAATCGCCCGCACTGAGGTGTACGCGCAATTTAGACGCGGGGCCAAACGCCCAATGCCTAAGCTGGTGGTGTCTAATATTGATAATTTTCCGGTATCGATAGGCGCAGCCACATTGCCTTTTAGAGAGCTGTGTTTGTAGTTTAAGAGAAACCTAAAAACAAAAAAGCCGATATTGTTTATGCAATATCGGCTTTTTTATGTGGGTTATTTACTCTTCAACGAATGCTTCGCCTTGTGTCATCCACTTTGCAGCTGGTTTGCCTTTTAAGTAATGATCAAAATACTGCATCATACGTACTGAAAAATCGACCTGATTAGGAAACTTTTTCAAATGATGCGGTTCGCCTTCGTATTGTAAAAAGGTCGCATCTTTACCTGCTCTGCGCAGTGCAAGGTAGTACTGCACGCCTTCGTGCCACGGCACTGCATCGTCTTTATCGCCAAACATAATTAAAATAGGGGTATTTACTTTATCTGCAAAAAACACCGGTGAGTTTTCAATGTAAAGCTCGGGTGCTTCAAATAAGTTTTTACCTATACGGCTTTGCCCTGTTTCGTATTGAAATTGACGTGCAAGGCCCGACTTTAAACGTATGCCACTGTAAGCACTGGTCATGTTTGAAACCGGAGCCCCCGATACAACCGCTTTAAACATATCTGTTTGAGTGATCATAAATGCACTTTGATAACCCGCCCATGAATGCCCTTGTAGGCCTATTTTACCTGGGTCAGCTATACCTAAATCTATTAATTTTTGAGTGGCGTTTATCATGGTTTGCGTTGACGATTTACCCGGGTGGCCTATTTCAAAGCGAATATCAGGTAAAAATACAGCGTAACCGTTTGATGTAAACATAGGGAAGTTAGGACGATGATTTAGCTCCATTTTAGGAAAATCATACATGCGCTGGCTCATGTAGCGATAAAAGTATACAACAACCGGTACTTTATCGCCTTTTTTATAGCCTGCAGGTTTGATTAGCACCCCTTGTAAGTCTTCGCCATCAAAGCCTTTATAGCTTATTAGTTCTGGCTTTTCGCCCCAGGCAAAATCAGCAATTTGTGGGTTTAAATGAGTCACCTTTTTAGGCGCTGAAAAGCTAAAGTCAGTTTGGTAGTAATCAGGAAATTGTTGGTAAGTTTGCTCGGTAAACAGGTATTTATTGGCATTTTTTGCTTTTTTAACCACATCAAAGCGTTTATTACCGCTAAGTACTTTAGTGACTGTGTTTGAGGCTAAGTTGAGCTTAGCAACTTCACGCTGTTTTGATTGTAAGTTCACAGCCGATAGTAGCAACGTGTCGTCTTTATTATAGCCAACGAGGTTTTTATCTAGCTGAATTACGCGGTATTGGGTGCGTGTATTTTTACCGTTTGTAAGTTGGGTTGCTTGTTGGGAATTTACATCAAACGCCCAAATATCGTATTTGCTATACACTAATACTTGGCTGCTGTTATTTAACCAACCGGCAAACCCATAGCCAGGCTGCTCTGATGGGTAGTCGTGCTTATCATCTGCAAAAGTGGCATTTATAGCTTTGCTAAGCGCAGTTACTTTATTATTTTTTAAATCTTTAAGCTGAACTTGGCTATTAGCAAAATAAGCGGCGTACTGACCATTTGGCGCAAGGCTTGGTGTAAACGGAGAGTTTTTAACAATTGTTGTTTGCTCACCGGTATTTACATTTATGCTGTAGTAGTCGGCAAAAAAGCCGCCGTACATTATTTTTTCAAGATGAGCTTGGTTTGAGTAGCCTAATACGCTGTGGCTTCGCTCAGTGTTAAGCGCTAAATCGCTCACTTTTTCATTGCTTAGCTGTACTGTTTTTTGACTTTCTAAATGAAAAACAGCGCTGTAATGACGGTTTTTATTTACCTTATTCCACTGTTGTTCTTCGCGTGGTTTTATTTGAGCGTCGTTATTGTGCCAAACGTTCAGCTCTTTATGCTCACGAATCGTGTCAAAGTCATACAGTGACGCTTCGTCGGTGTACTCTTTTGCTTTTACTTTTGCGGCAAGCTTAGGGTGGTTTTCAAAATATAAACGCTCGCCATCTTCGGAGAATGTAATTTTTGCTGTTTTACCTATGACCCACTCTTTATTAGGGGAGTCGATGGTACTAAGGGTATTATTTTGCCAAAGATTTAGTTTATATTGCCTGCGGCGCTCATCATTGTTTACGTAGTTGCCAAGGCTAAATGCTGCAATATCTCTACTTGGATGCCACACAATTGTTTGCGCAATAACACCTGGCTCGTCAATTAGTACACTTTGCGTAAAGTTGTTATTTAGTTCAAGCAGTACAATTTGATTATTATTGCCATCGCTAAAGCTTTGGCTGGCAAGTAGCTGAGCGCCATTGTGGCTTATGGCGTAACTAAATACATTATTTACACTATGTGTTGTATTGTTGTTTAAATCGACAATTATCAGCTCAAAGCTTTTGTCTTTTTTGTCTGGCGTGATTTCGCTTTTTTCTTCGGTTTTATCGTCGCTGGTTTCGTCTTTTTCAGCTTTTTGATCAACTCTGTAAGCAAGCCACTGGCCATTATCAGCTAATACATAATCTTTAACGTCGGCAAATTGGTGTTTTTCGCCGGTTTGAGTGTTGACTAAAATGAGGTTGTTTTTAAGCTCAGCTTTCTTTTTAGTAGTTTCTTGCTCTAAAAGCGTAGGAACTTGTGTAAAGGCCACCCAATTAGCTGCTTTGTTAATAACGGGCTTAGTGCCGCGATCTACAGTACTTAATAGGGTGTTTGTTGTTAAGTCATAAACTTGGCCACTGGCGTTACCGCGATATGGTTTGGCGCTAAAGCTGAGGATTTTACCATCATCTGAAAGTTGTGTGCTCTTTGCGTACTTAAAACCGAATACGTCTTTAAATTCTAACGGCTTTTGAGCCCAAGCAGCCGGGCTTGCTAAGCTTGCAACCAGTGCTGAGCTTAAAAAGGTGAGCGTTGTTTTCATTATTGATTCTCGTTTTTTACAGTGCCTTTAGGGTAATAAGTATTGTAACGAGTTTGGTTTATATTTCGAGCGGATCAGATAAGCGGTATAAGAAAAGGGATGAAAGGGGGAAAGCTAAGCGCGATTAGGTACCGCGCTTAAATGAAATGAGTCAATTTGTGTTATAGCCAAATTTTTTGTAGTTCAGGCCATTGTTTTTCAAACTGCGAGCTTGGCTTTACTTTAAAGTCGCTGCGCACAAACTGGTTCATTTTGCCTTCTACGTAAGCAAGTAAAAAGTTAGCTAGGGTGAGCTCATCGCTTTGAAAAGTTTTACCTTCACGGAGCTTTCGCTCGCGAAGTACTTGTTTGAATTGTGTTTCTAGTTTTTCAAATAGCCCTTGTACACGCTCGCGTAATCGCTCTTGTTCACCTTGCAGGGCGTCGCCGGTAAGTATGCGTGTAATACCAGGGTTTTTTTCTGCAAAGGTGAGTAGCAATAATAAAATATTGTAAACGCGTGTTTGGCTTTCTTTTTCGTTTTCTAAAATAAGGTTAATACGCGACAAAAGCGTGTCTTCAATAAACTCAATTAGGCCTTCAAACATACGTGCTTTGCTAGGAAAATGACGGTAAAGCGCAGCTTCAGAAACACCCACTTCAGCAGCAAGCTTCGCTGTGGTAATTCGTTGTCCTGGGCTGGTTTCTAACATTTGTGCGAGTGCTTGCAGTATCTGCTCTTTGCGATTACTTCTTTTTGTCGCAGGCATGAACCTTCCTTTTTTTATTTGTTATTTTTAGCTGGGGCTAGTCATTTTCTGTTCAAATGAGTGGCTTATGTTAATGTTTTATTCAGTTTGTTTCCAGCATTTTTATAGATGTTTAGCGAGCTGTTCGATCACTTGATGCGCAATTTCTGTTTTACTTGTTGCTGGTAATTCTACGCTTTGATTATGCCAATAAAGTGTTAAAGCATTATGATCAGAGTTAAAGCCTAAGCCACTTTTTGATACATCATTTGCACAAATCATATCTAAGTTTTTATTTTTAAGTTTACCCTTTGCATAGCTCTCTACATTTTGTGTTTCGGCTGCAAAACCTACTGTGTAAGGGCGGCCTTGCTCTAAGCTTGCAACGGCGGCTATTACATCGGGGTTTTTAACAAGTGTAAGGGTAAGCTCATCGCCTTGTTTTTTCATTTTTTGAGTAGCGACATTCGCTGCTCTGTAATCTGCTACGGCGGCGCAACCAATAAAAGCGTCAGAATGTACGGCATAGGTTAATGACTCATTTAAAAGCTGTTCAGCACTTTCTATGTTAACTAAATTAGCACCAGTAGGGGCTTTAATAGTCACCGGGCCTGAAATTAAATTAACCTTAGCACCAAGCTCTAATGCGGCTTGTGCAAGAGCATAGCCCATTTTTCCTGAACTGTGATTTGATATAAAACGCACAGGGTCAAGTGGTTCGCGGGTCGGGCCTGCGGTAATGGTAATCGTTTTACCTGCTAATAATTGCGGCTGCTCTGTAGCAGTGCACAAAGCCACAAGCTCATGCGGCTCTAGCATGCGCCCAGCGCCTACATCGCCACAGGCTTGCTCGCCTTTACCTGGGCCCCAAATTAGTACATTGCGAGATTTAAGTGTTGCCAAATTAGCTTGTGTAGCAGGGTGTGCATACATTTGCTGGTTCATTGCTGGGGCTATTGCCACTTTTGCTGGGGTTGCCAATAGCAGTGTGGTGAGTAAATCATCGGCTATGCCTGCAGCCATTTTAGCAATCGTATTACTGGTTGCAGGTGCAACTAAAATTAAATCAGCCCATTTTGCAAATTCTATATGGCCCATTGCCGCTTCAGCTGAGGGGTCAAGTAATGAGTCAGATACCATTTCGCCACTAACCGCTTGCATGGTTAAGGGGGTTATAAAGTGTTTAGCTGACTCGCTCATAACTACTTTTACTTCGCAACCTGCATCTTTTAAACGCCTAACGAGCTCTGCACATTTATAGGCTGCAATACCGCCGGTTATGCCAAGTACAATTTTTTTGTTTGTTAAGTTAGTCATGAGTGTTTTTTTGCTTGAGTGTATATGCAGGCTAAAATAACAAATCTTTGTGCTTTGAGCTAAGTTTTTAAGATTAAATAATCAGGCTAATTTTGAAATTTGCATTACAGTTATATGACTATTTTTTAATCATCAAGGATGAATAATGCAATTAACTTCGTTACCTAATTCACTTCGCCCCCGTGAAAAGCTCATTGCTAAAGGCCCTAAAGCACTGAGTGATGCTGAGTTATTAGCAATTTTTTTGCGTACTGGGTTACCAGGAATGAATGTGATAGAGCTTGCCCAACACCTGCTTAACGAAAATAAAACACTGCATAATTTATTTAACGCCAGCCAAGATGAGTTTTGCGCACAAAAAGGCTTAGGGATGGCAAAATATGTGCAATTGCAAGCGGTGCTTGAGCTGAGTCAACGTTACATGCAGGAGCGCTGCCAGCGCGATGCGGTGTTTAATTCGCCAAATGCGGTGTATGAATATTTAACATTGCAAATGCGCGGGTTGCAGCAAGAAGTGTTTATGGTGCTCTATCTTGATAGTCAAAACCGTTTAGTAAAAGACGAAATTTTGTTTTATGGCACAATAAACTCCGCCAGCGTTTACCCCAGAGAAGTATTAAAAGCGGCCTTAAAAAATAATGCTGCGGCCATTATTTTGGCACACAACCACCCAAGCGGTATTGCCGAACCAAGCCAAGCAGACAAACTTATCACCAATAAGTTACAACAAGCGCTGCAATTGGTAGATATAAATGTGCTTGATCACATCATTGTTGGAGGAGAAACATGTGTTTCTTTTGCACAGCGGGGCTTGATTTAACTTTGCTTGGTGAATAAGTGTGTTAAAAATGAGCGGTTTGAGGCGTTTTGGCAAATTAGTTTAATTTAAATGCAGTTTTTACTTTCCCTAAGGGCATTCGATCTTTATAATTAGCCGCTATCAAATTTACATATGAGCTGGTTGGATAGATCAGTATTTGATCTTTGCCTGTAAAAGCTGTATAAAGAGCGCCCTTCGATTTATCTAGGGCACAAATACATGGCCTTAGGTTAAATTAAGCTCGAGCGAAGTTATTGGAGATATATAGACATGTCTAAAGTATGTCAAGTTACAGGTAAGCGTCCAACGGTTGGTAACCACCGTTCACACGCGAGAAACGCGACTAGACGTCGTTTCCTACCTAACCTACAAACACACCGTTTTTGGGTTGAAAGTGAAAAACGTTTTGTAACACTACGCACTACTACTAAAGGTATGCGTATTATCGATAAAAAAGGCATCGACGCGGTACTTACAGATATCCGTGCTCGCGGCGAAAAAGTTTAAGGAACTGAATCATGCGCGATAAAATCCGTTTAGTTTCAACTGCTGGTACTGGTTTTTTCTACACTACCGACAAAAACAAGCGTAACATGCCTGAAAAGATGGAAATCAAAAAGTTCGATCCTAAGGCTCGTAAACACGTGATTTTCAAAGAAGCTAAAATCAAGTAATTTAGTTTTCTTTCAGAATTGTAAAAACCCAGCTTATGCTGGGTTTTTTGTTTTTAACTAAAATTTTAGAGTTGTTTATATATTCACTGTGTCACTCTTAGCTAAATCTCTCCCTCTTTTAACTCTCTATACTCTCCACTTGCTAAGTTTTCGTCCAGTATAATATTACCTATTTGCTCGCGGTGTAGCTCTACCACTTTGTTGCCTACTGAGGCTAACATGCGTTTAACTTGGTGATATTTACCTTCACTGATTGATAAACGTAAGCTGTAGGTGGCAAGTGCTTCTGCTTTAGCTGGGCGAGTGAGACCTTTTTCGTTGTGAAGTTGTACGCCGTTACGTAGTTGCTCTAATGCGTCTTCGGTTATAGGCTCTTGGGTTTCTACTAAGTAGGTTTTTAATTTGTTGTGCTTTGGCGAGGTTATGCGGTGCGACCAATCGCCATCGTTTGTAATGAGTACTAAGCCGGTGGTGTCTATATCAAGGCGACCTGCTACATGAAAGTCGGCCATATTTGGCTCATCGAGTAAATCAAATACGGTGGGATGTAGCTCATCTACATTGGCACATACATAGCCTACAGGTTTGTGTAGCATAAAGTAGCGTTTGCCTAAAAATACCATAGGCTCACCAGCAAATGTTACTTCATCTTGCTGGGTTATTTGAAAATCGAACGCGGTAACCGTTTCCCCATTTACTTGCACTTCTTGGCGCTTAATTGCAGCGCGTGCTTTTGAGCGTGGTAGCTCTGCTAGGTGGCTAATAAATTTATCTAAGCGGCAGGGGAATTTCATTTTTGTTCACATTTTTAGTCGGCTACAATGGGCGCGATTATAGCTGATAGTGAAATACCATGACAGTACACAGCCCACAAATATTAAGCCTGTCCCAAGCAAAAGTAGAGGCGGAGAATTGTGTTTTAGAGGGGGCGTTGTAGGCGCCTTGCTTGCTGGCGCATTTGGTATTTCTACCGCGTTAAAATAATAAACCCAGACGCGAGGTAAACTCGCTGCTACTTGTATGTTTTCTCATTTACTCCTCTTTTGCTTCTCTTTGTGCAATAGGGGGTTAAGTTATTTAATCACAAAGAGGTTAAGAGACGCTGAGCTTTAGAGATGGGCGTTGTAGGCGCCTTGCTTGCTGACGCATTGGTATAAAAGTATAAATGTTTCAATATCGTGCGTGGGCAAGCTTCACGCTTACGCTGAGGAATATGGTGTTGTAGACGCGCAGCTTGCTGGCGTTTAAAAGCAGCGCTTTTACAGTGTTTATTACTTTTTAAAACAATGAGAAGCTTTGTATTAACCCTGAGCAAGCCCTACGTCTACACCAAAAATTACGCGGTGGTTAAATTTACTTGTAGGTAATTTGCCTGCTTGCCAAACAGGCAAAATCTATAAAGTATTTTTAATTAACTTTTATAACCATTAGGGTTATTTGACTGCCAGCGCCATGTGTCTTCCATCATGGCATCTATTCCACGTACTGCTTTCCAACCAAGCTCATTAAGGGCTTTTTCTGGCGCGGCGTAACATGCAGCAATATCGCCAGGTCGGCGTGGCGATACTTGATAAGGAACCTCTTGGCCGCTGGCTTTTATAAAGGCGTTAACCATTTGCAGTACAGAGTAACCATTGCCTGTGCCAAGGTTATATACCAGCGCGCCGGTATTGTTGGCAATTTTATCAAGCGCTTTTAAGTGCCCCATTGCTAAATCTACAACGTGAATATAGTCGCGCACACCAGTGCCATCAATGGTGTCGTAGTCATCACCAAATACAGCAAGCTGCTTTAATTTACCGACTGCAACTTGGGCAATAAATGGCAGTAAGTTATTTGGTATACCGTTAGGATCTTCGCCAATTAATCCCGACTCATGTGCGCCCACAGGGTTAAAGTAACGCAAAATAGCAAACGCAAAGCGCTCATCTGATTTAGCAATATCTTGCAGCATCATCTCAACCATCAGTTTTGATGTGCCATACGGGTTAGTTGTGCCACCTACCGGGAAGTCTTCTTTAATAGGCAAGCTTGCAGGATCGCCGTAAACGGTTGCTGATGAGCTAAATACGAGTTTAAATACGCCAGCATCACGCATGGCATCTACAAGCGTTAACGTACCTTGTACGTTGGTTTGGTAATACTCAACAGGTTTAGCGACTGACTCGCCAACCGACTTTAAACCTGCAAAGTGAATAACACTTTCAATTTGATGACGAGTAAAAATAGTGTCTAAAAAAACTTTATCTAAAATGTCGCCTTGGTAAAACGTGGCTTCTTTGCCTGTGATTTGCTTTACGCGGGCAAGCGACTCTTTTGATGCGTTACTCAAATTATCAACAACAACAACTTCGCTGCCTTGCTGTAAAAGTTCTAAAACGGTGTGTGAGCCTATATAGCCTGCGCCGCCTGTTACTAAAATTGCCATGAATGCTCCGTGGATACCTTTTTCAATTATTTTAATTTCACCATAAATTGTGATGATTTACATGCTTTATCTGTAACTTTTATTACTGAGAGGGGGTCATATAGTTAAATGCATATTAAAGTAGTTTAAATGTCGCATTAAGTTATAGTTAATCAATCACTGCTAAAATTATTAGTTATATTACTGGGCTAAGTCTAAATAATTAGTACTGCCCCTTTGGAGAATGCTATGAATTCAGTTAAATCAATCGCTATGGCAATGTGTATTACATTACCTGCATTTGCACACGCTGGAGAATCTGTAGTTAAGTGGCAAGATTTTAAAGACTACCGCGACGTGCGCGCTTCTAGCCAGGGCAAAGCGTCGTACCATAAACAAATTGCTACTCAGTTTGAAAAACATTTTTCTAAACTTGCCGAGCAGTTGCCAAAAGGCTACAAGCTAAATTTAGAAATAACCGATATCGATTTAGCAGGCGATGTACGCTATGGCGGTATGGATGAAATACGCGTAGTAAAACCTATTTATTTTCCGCGCATTAAGCTCAATTACTCGCTTGTTGATAACGATGGTAGTGTTATAAGTGAAGCAAACGATGTAGAGCTGAAAGACATGGGCTTTATGGATAAAATTAAAATGGGTCGCGATGAACCGTTTTTTTATGAAAAACGCTTAATTACAGAGTGGTTTGGCGAGCAAATTTTAGCAAATTTAGATTAGGCAGTGTTGTGTGAACAGGCTTCACTGCTTCGATTAAAGTCACGAAGTTGCAATCATCGCCAAGTAGACGCGCAGCCTGCTGGCGTATAAAAACTGCGCTTTTACATTGGTTATTATATTTTAAAACCATGAGAAGCTGCGCTTCTTACGTGAGCAAGCTCTACGTCTACAGCCGAAATAAGCGCTGGGGCTAAATTTATTGTAGGCGCCTTGCTTGCTAGTGTATTTGGAATTTATTCTGGCTAACCGCTAACCGCTAACCGCTAACCGCTAACCGCTAACCGCTAACCGCTAACCGCTAACCGCTATTATTTAAACGTAGCGAGCAGGGTAAGTAACTGTTGTAGCTTAATAACCGTTGTTTTAAGCTTTTCTTCATCAAAACCATCAGTGCTTAAGCTTTCTACATCGGCTGCTACGTCAAGTACGTATGGCTTAAAACGTTTAGCTTCAAAACTAAATCCGGCATCGGCTGGGAATAAGGCTTTAAATTTACCGTGGCCTTGTTGCTGTAGTTCATCTAGTTTTTTGTCGGCATCAAGTGCTTGGCGATAAACAATTTTTAAGTTAGCGTTGAGTTGTTCAATTATAGAATCCATGGTTTTCCTAAAGCTTTGTACTGCATTGCCGATATAGTACTTGGATTACATTTAAATGTCAGGTTGATTAAGGCTTATAACGATGAATATATCAGGTGGAAATTTACCCGCTATGTCTAGCTCTGGCCAAGGTGGTGAAGTTTATACTGCTGCTTTGTCTAAAAAGCAGCAATTGGCAGATGGCGCAGCAGCACTTGCACTTATTGAAGGTGCTGCCCAGCCAACAAGTGCGCAATCACCGGCTCAGTCGGTCACTGCAACGCTTGGCAATAATATAAACGTGTACGTTTAAACTAGCTTAAGATCGATAGGTGTTTTGCTTTTTTGACCGCCTATTTCTCTTACCAATTTAGGCACTAAAAATCCGGGCAGGGCTTTTAATAGCTCTGCCATTATTTTTATTGCCTGTGGCTCTTCTATATCAAAGTGGCTTGCGCCTTCAACTTTATCTAGCAAATACAAATAATAGGGCAGTACGTCTGCATCAAATAACGCCTCGCTTAAATTTATTTGTGCCTCAACGGTATCGTTCACCTCTTTTAAAATAACTGCTTGGTTTAATAACGTTACGCCTGCTTGCTTTAGCTTTTGCATGGCGGCTTTAAACTCGTCGTCTATTTCGTTGGCGTGGTTTATATGGTTAATAAACACAATTTTTAGCGGTGATTGCTTTAGCCTCGCGCACAGCTCATCGGTAATTCGCGCAGGTATTACCACAGGTAAACGGCTGTGTATTCGCATGCGTTTAATTTGCGGTAATTGTTCAAGCTCATCTAAAAACCAGCTAATGGCATCGTCTTTGGCCATAAGTGGGTCGCCACCACTTAAAATCACTTCGTTTATGTTGGCATCTGATTTTATATAGCTCAGCGCTTCAAGCAGGCTTTTTTTATTAAGCTGGTTTTCTTGATACGGGAAGTGGCGTCTAAAGCAGTAACGGCAATTTACTGCACAGCCGGTTTTAAACATAATTAAAACACGGGATTTATACTTATGTAAAAGCCCAGGCTGCTCGTTGTCTTGCTCAAGCAATGGGTCTTTATTAAAACCAGTTTTAGTTAAAAACTCTTGGTGGCGTGGCATAACTTGTAGCAATAAGGGGTCGTTTGCATCGCCCTTACGTATTTTTTTTATAAATGGGACTGGCACGCGTACCGGAAATAAACTGCGGGCTTTTAGGTCGTTTTCATGGGCTTGGCTCGATAAACCGACCATTTCAAGCAAGGTTTTTGGGCAGGTAACTACATTTGCTAATTCTTTTTGCCAGTTTTTATGCAAATTTGCTTCATTTCTTTGTATCATTGGCACGTAGATTACTCGAAAAAATTAAATAGAGGAAACGATGGCGAATTATAGCACCAACGAGTTCAAGGGCGGCCTAAAAATTATGATGGACGGCGAACCTTGCAGTATTTTAGAAAACGAAATGGTAAAACCTGGTAAAGGCCAAGCGTTTAACCGTGTTCGTATCCGTAAGCTTATTTCTGGCAAGGTACTTGAAAAAACCTTTAAATCGGGTGAATCAGTTGAAGGTGCCGATGTAATGGATACCGACCTAGCGTACCTTTACACAGACGGTGAGTTTTGGCATTTTATGAACAATGAAACATTTGAGCAAATAGCCGCTGACGAAAAAGCACTTGGCGATGCTGGCAAATGGCTAGTTGAAAACGACGTTTGTACTATTACGCTATGGAACGGTAGCCCAATTGCGGTTACGCCACCTAACTTTGTTGAGCTTGAGATCACTGAAACAGATCCTGGCCTAAAAGGTGATACAGCGGGCACAGGTGGTAAACCTGCAACGCTTAGCACAGGTGCTGTAGTACGTGTTCCATTATTCGTACAAATAGGCGAAGTTATTAAAGTAGACACTCGTAGTGGTGAATACGTAGGCCGTGTTAAGTAAGCTTAAGTATGGTTTATAAAATCCCGGCTTAAGCTGGGATTTTTTTTGGAGAAAATATGTCAGCAACACCTTGGGCACCTAGTGCAAGCATAAATACCCTTAAAAAGCGTGCAGCTATATTGCGAACCATTCGCGAGTTTTTTTATACGCGTAATGTAATGGAAGTAGAAACACCGAGCTTAAGCGGTGCAAGCGTAACCGATGTGCATTTAGCGAGTTTTAGTACCACTTTTGTAGGCCCAGGCCACGCTGGTGGTTTGCCGCTTTATTTGCAAACATCGCCCGAATTTGCCATGAAGCGCTTGTTAGCCGCAGGCTCTGGGCCAATATTCCAGCTTTGTAAGGCATTTAGAAATGAAGAAGCGGGGAGTCATCATAATCCCGAATTTACTATGCTTGAGTGGTACCGCCCCGGGTTTGATGAGTTTGCATTAATGGACGAGATGGATGAGCTAATGCAGCTTATTTTAAATGTAGAGCCTGCGGAGCGACTGACTTACCAGCAAGCATTTGAGCAGGTGTTATCACTTGACCCATTAACAGCTACGCTTGCGCAATTACAAGCACTTGCCTGCGATCACGGTTTTACCGACATAGCTAAAAACGAGGCAAATAAAGATACCTTATTGCAGCTGTTATTTTGTATGAAAGTAGAGCCAACCATTGGGCAAACTAAACCGTGTTTTGTATATCACTTTCCGGCATCGCAAGCGGCACTGGCACAAATTTGTGAGCACGATAACCGCGTAGCAGGGCGCTTTGAGCTTTATTATAAAAATATGGAGTTAGCAAACGGCTTTAATGAGCTAACTAATGCCAAAGAGCAGGCAAAACGCTTTGATGAAGATAACGCCTATCGCGCTGCCAATGGGTTAAAACACGTAACTATGGATACTCGTTTAATTGCCGCACTTGAACACGGGCTTCCAAAGTGTGCAGGCGTTGCAATGGGTATAGACAGGCTAGTAATGCTAGCCACCGAAAAAGACACAATAAAAGAAGTCATCGCGTTTGACGTAGATAGGGCGTAATGCTTTACCTGTAGACGTGGCTTTATGCCGCGTATTGAGTCTTAACAGCTTTGCGTGAGCAAGCTTCACGCCTACGACATTGTGTTTTAAAGTAGGCCTTTGCTTGCTGGCGCATTTGGTATTTATGCCGTTTTAAAATACTGAACCCAGACGCGAGGTAAACTCGCTGCTACTTGTATGTTTTCTCATTTATTCCTCTTTCACTTCTCATTGTGCAAAATATTAAGTGATTTATTTACAAAGAGGTTAGGAGGCGCTGCGCTTTAGAGGGTCATGTTGTAGTCGTGGCTTTATGCCGCGTATTGAGTCTTAACAGCTTTGCGTGAGCAAGCTTCACGCACATTGTGTTTTAAAGTAGGCGCCTTGCTTGCTGGCGCATTTGGTATTTATGCCGTTTTAAAATAATGAACCCAGACGCGAGGTAAACTCGCTGCTACTTGTATGTTTTCTCATTTATTCCTCTTTCACTTCTCATTGTGCAAAATATTAAGTGATTTATTTACAAAGAGGTTAGGAGGCGCTGCGCTTTAGAGGGTCGTGTTGTAGTCGTGGCTTTATGCCGCGTATTGAGTCTTAACAGCTTTGCGTGAGCAAGCTTCACGCCAATAAAAAAACACCGCGCTTTAATTAAACGCGGTGTTTTATAATCTTTAACTGACAACTGACAACTGACAACTGACAACTGACAACTGACAACTGACAACTGACAACTGACAGCTAAAACTAACAGCTTTATTTTACAGCTCTAACGTAAACGTTATACCCGCTACTCTTGGCTCACCTAATTGCACGTAAGTATGTGTTTCGTAGCCATCAAGAGGGTCGTTACCAAACTCAAAGCCGCGGGTTGGTACTTCTTCGTCAAATACGTTACGTGCCCATGCACGTACTGCCCACATTTCGGCTTCGTAGCCTAAACTTAGGTTTACTAAATTGCTGCTGGGTGCTTGTGAGTTATGGCTATCTGAGAAGTAGTAATCGTCTTTACCTTCAACCCCAATCATACCGTACAGCTCATTAGTAAAGTTGTAACGCGCGCTAAATGCGTATTGATACTTAGGTGATTGCGCTTGTTCACGACCGTCTTGGTTTAAGCCAGATTGCGTTACAAAGTCATCAATTTCTGTATTTAAGTAACCGGCGCTACCTGTTAAGAATAAGTCTTCGGTTAGTTGGTAACTACCTTCAACCTCTAGCCCGTAGTTACTACCTGAGCTTGCATTATCAACGTAGCCTGTAAATTGCTGACCTTCTACTTGCCATGCTTTTAACTGAATGTTGTCGCGGTGCATATAAAATGCGGCTAAACGCAGGGTAAACTTATCATCAAGCGATGAGCCTTTAACGCCAAACTCGCCGCTCCAAAGGTATTCAGGGTCAAAGCTAGTATGCTGCTGGAAAAAATCAGCATCTAGGTTTAAACCTTCATCTTTTGCTTTTGCTAATGCTTCTGAGTTAATTCCGCCAGCTTTATAACCACGGGTAATGCTGGTGTAGATCATAGTGCGATCAATCACTTGGTATTCAAGTGCTATTTTACCGCCAACCATTACGTCGTCTGTCTCTTCAATAAAGCCGTTGCTGTCGGTGTAATCACCTTGATATTGCTCTACACGTAAGCCAGTAATTAGCGTGGTTTTAGGGCCAATAGGTGTGGCAACTTGGCCGTAAACAGCTACGTTACTAGTTTCATAAGTTGAAGCAAATGGACTTGCAAGCCAAGTGTATTCACGCTCTAAATCTACGTCGCGGTTTTGATAGTAAACACCCGCAACCCAGTTACCTGTTTTAGAATTTAGTTGTAAATTAGCTGATTGATCGTCACGATCACGCGTGTATACATCGGTAGAGCTATAACCCCAAGGGTGCAAGCCTGCTGCACATAATTGTGGCTCGCTTGCATCGTTACATACCCAGTCTTCGTCAAAGCTGTAAAGTAGCTCTGAGTCTATGGCTGAGAGGTTTAAACTTACGTCAAAGGCATCAAACCCTGTGTAGGTATTATTAATCCCTATTGCATAGCTTTGTTGATTATCTTGGCCTGGCTCGTCGGCCACGCTATTACGGCTGTTATCGAGCGTGAACGCATCGTAGCCGTTGTTTATATCTATGTAGTGTAGGTTTAGTTCGGTATTTAAATGCTCAGTAAGTTGGCTGTTTAATTTAAAGCGCGCTACCTGCTCATCTTGTTGTTGAGTTTCGTCATTTAAATATAGGTTATCTACATAGCCGTCTGATTTTCTACGAAAGTAGCTTATACGTGCGCTTGTATCATCCGTTAAGCCTGTACTTGCTGCAAGGCCTGCTTCGCGTGAGTTGTATGTGCCCATACCCACTTGTAATTTTAAACTAGGATCGGCGGTTGCTTGTGCTGATTCCATTTGGATCATACCGGCCATGCCGTCTGCGCCAAAGCGCGTGCCTTGTGGGCCGCGGTAAATTTCTACGTGGTCTATATCAAACAATAATGAGCTACCACCAAGACCTGAGTAGTTAATGCCGTCAATAACTAAACCAACCGATGGGTTAATTGGGTCTACAAATTGTGAACGAAGTCCCACTCCACGAATTTGAATATAACGACCACGAGACGCACCTGAGGTAAAGTTTACGTTGGCTGTACTGCCTAGCATTTCGTCTAAGTAAGTTGCACCACGTTGATTAATTTCAGATTCGCTAAATAGGCTAGCACTGGCGCTTAGTGTTTGGATGCTTTCACGTTGAAAGTCGCCGGTAACAACAATTCTTTCTAAGTCGCTGTCATCAGCGTTTGCTATAAGTGGTGTACTAATTAGCGGTAATAACGCCGCAGTAATTAAAGACAAACGTAGGTTCATTGGGTTACTTAACTCCATTTTAGGGACTCGTATGGTAGCAATTATTTTAATACTTGTGTTATAACGCAGCGATTATACGTTAAATAATCAGGATTACTAATATGACCTTTAAAGTTGATTTTAAAGTGCGCCATTATGAATGTGACTTGCAAGGTATTGTAAATAACAGTGTGTACTTTAATTATTTAGAGCATGCTCGTCATGAGTTTTTATTTGCTAATGGGGTCGATTTTGCATTGCTTGCAAAGCAAAAAGTTAACTTAGTGGTGATACGTAGTGAGGTTGATTACAAGCATTCACTTGTGCCTGAAGATGAATTTTACGTATCGGTAGAGCCTGAGCGTATAAGCCGATTAAAGTTTGCGTTTAAACAGGCAATAGTTCGCAAAAGCGATGAAAAAATAATGCTTCAAGCCAGAGTAATTGGTACATCGGTTAACGAAAAAGGACGCCCTTTTTTACCACCCGAAATGGATAACTTATTTAAAAATTGTGATCTAAATTAAGCTGTTTAACTTTTAAACTACCATAGAACAAAAATTTACATTTAAAACATGCATTTTTAACGGATAAACCGCATAAAAATTGTTACTATTACAGTAATTAAATATTTAGTTAGAAATAGCATGAAATTAGCAGCACTACCGATGCTTTTAATCGGTTTATGTATTGGTTGTACAGCCACAGGGACGGTGACCACTGAGCAGCTAAAGTACACACAATGGCAACTATCAAAGGTTGATGGTTTAGCTGTGCCGGCCTCTTACAGTGCATCAATGAGCTTTATTGAAGCGTTGCAAGTGAACGGGTTTGCAGGATGTAATAAGTTTTTTGGTGAAGGCGAGCTTGAAGACAGCAACATTAGCGTTAACAAACTAGGCATGACGCGTAAATCATGCGGAGCAGACGTTGATGAGCTAGAGCAGCAGTTTTTACAAGCGCTAAGAGAAGGGGCAACGCTTACCATGCAAGGCTCACAGCTAGTTATACAGGGCGAGCAAACTTTTTTGTTTATTGCAAAGTAGCGGCCTGAGTATTTAAAGTAGCCCTTGCAGGCAATTTTTAACTGGCGTACACTCAGCGCAGATTAGACGAATTATTTGTCAAATCAACGAACAAATTTTATATATCAATACTTGTCGGAGTGCCTAAGTTTAACTTAGGCTGAGATCGCGAAAGCGGGATCCGTGAACCTGATCAGGTTAATACCTGCGTAGGGAACAAGCTGCCTAAAACGGGACGCTTGTGCGTCTTTTTTTATGCGCACAACAAAATGTTATCTTTTTAGGCTGCAAAGTAGCATTACGGCTACTTTACGATCTTTCTCTATTCCTTATGGAATATCTGACAAGACAACCCTTTAGCAATGAGGTAAGTCATGTCAAATACTACAAATAAAACTACACGTCGCGAAACACGCGCAGCTGCGTCTGAATACATTTATAACTTAACGGGTCAGCCATTTCCAAGCTCACAAAAAGTGTATGTTGAGGGCAGCCTAAGCGGTGTACGTGTGGGGATGCGCGAAATAACATTAAGCGACACATTTATTGGCGGTACTGAGCAAAACCCTGTGTATGAGCCAAACGATCCTCTGCGTGTTTACGATACATCAGGCCCGTACACCGATCCAAATTTTGAATTAGATGTACGCAAAGGCTTACCTAAATTTCGCGAGCAGTGGATTAAAGATCGTAACGATACTGAAGTGCTCAACTCGGTTACCTCACAATTTGCCCAGCAGCGTATGGCCGATGATGGGCTTGATCATATTCGCTTTGAGCATTTACCTAAAATTCGCCGTGGTAAAGCGGGTAAAAACGTAACGCAAATGCATTACGCTCGCCAAGGCATTATTACCCCTGAAATGGAATACGTAGCCATACGCGAAAACATGGGCCGTGCAAAAATTAGAGAAGAGCTGCTAGCAGCACAGCACAAAGGCGAGTCGTTTGGGGCGAGTATTCCTGACTTTATTACCCCTGAATTTGTACGTGACGAAATAGCCCGCGGTCGCGCTATTTTACCAAATAACATTAACCACCCAGAAACCGAGCCCATGATAGTAGGACGTAATTTTTTAGTTAAAGTTAACGCTAATATTGGTAATTCATCGGTAAGCTCATCAATCGAAGAAGAAGTAGAAAAAATGGTGTGGTCTACCCGTTGGGGTGCCGATACCGTAATGGATTTATCAACCGGGCGCTACATTCACGAAACGCGTGAATGGGTTGTACGTAATTCACCTGTGCCTATTGGCACAGTACCCATTTACCAAGCGCTTGAAAAAGTAAACGGAGTGGCTGAAGATTTAACGTGGGAGATTTTTCGCGATACCTTGATTGAGCAAGCCGAGCAAGGTGTTGATTACTTTACTATTCATGCAGGTGTATTACTGCGTTATGTGCCAATGACGGCAAAACGCGTAACCGGTATTGTATCGCGCGGTGGCTCAATTATGGCTAAGTGGTGTTTAGCGCACCACAAAGAAAACTTTTTATATACGCACTTTGAAGATATTTGTGAAATTTTAAAACAATACGACGTGTGTTTTTCACTCGGTGATGGCCTTCGTCCAGGTTCGATTGCCGATGCTAACGATGAGGCGCAATTTAGTGAGCTTCGTACGCTAGGGGAGCTTACAAAAATTGCGTGGAAACACGACGTACAAGTATTTATAGAAGGCCCTGGCCATGTGCCAATGCACATGATTAAAGCCAATATGGATGAGCAATTAGAACATTGTGGCGAAGCGCCTTTTTACACATTAGGCCCATTAACGACCGATATAGCACCAGGGTACGACCATATTACATCGGGTATAGGTGCTGCACAAATAGCGTGGTACGGCTGTGCAATGCTGTGTTATGTAACACCAAAAGAGCATTTAGGTTTGCCCAATAAAGAAGATGTAAAAGAGGGCCTAATTACCTACAAAATTGCAGCGCATGCGGCCGATTTAGCTAAAGGCCACCCCGGCGCGCAAGAGCGCGATAATGCCTTATCAAAAGCACGCTTTGAATTTAGATGGCACGACCAATTTAACATTGGTTTAGACCCAGAACGTGCCCGTGAATATCACGACGAAACCCTACCGCAAGAATCTGGCAAAGTAGCGCACTTTTGCTCTATGTGCGGGCCTAAATTTTGCTCAATGAAAATTACCCAAGAGGTACGCGATTACGCCAAAGATCTCGAATCTCGTGGGATTGATCCTAACAATGTTGGCGATGCAATTGAGATCAAAATGGTTGATGTAGAAGCGCAAATGAAAGCGAAATCTGAAGAGTTTAAACAAACCGGCTCAGAAATTTATCATAAAGCGCTGTAGCGCAGCTTTGAGCATTAGCTGTCAGTTATCGGTAATAAAGTAAGTAACATAGAGGCAATAGTTGCTTTACTGACAGCTGAAAACTGATGGCTATGGGCTTCATTTAGGAGGTTTTATGTTTTGCAACATTGCGGTTGTGGGCTTTGGCTTAGCAGGGCGTTTAGCTGCCCTTGAGCTTAGTAAGTCGCATCATGTAACAGTGTTTGAAGCCAGTGATGAACACACACAAAATAGTGCCGGTAAAGTGGCTGCAGCAATGCTTGCTCCGCTTGCTGAGTCGGTAATGTGTGAAACGGATTTAGCCATTATGGGGCTAAATTCACTCAAGCGCTGGCCAGAGATAGTGAGCGAGCTTGAAGGTGAAGTATTTTATCAGCAAAAAGGCACGCTGGTTGTGGCGCACCAGCAAGATAAAGGTGACTTACAAAGTTTTAGCCAGCGAATAAAGCCAATAGCAGGGCACAGCGCGCAGACGTTAAATGCTCAGCAAATAACGCAGTTAGAGCCCGAATTAGCTGATCGTTTTAATCAAGGTGTGTTTTTACCCTGCGAAGGGCAAATAGATAATCAGGCTTTTTATAAAGCAAGTTTTACCATGCTTAATAAACGCAAGGTTAAGTTTGTTTTTAACCAACGCGTTAGCATTCAAAACGGCGAGGTGAATAACCGCCCGTTTGATTACATTATTGATTGTCGTGGCTTAGGTGCTAAAGCCGATAAGCCACTGAGAGGAGTACGCGGAGAAGTAGCCAGGCTTTATGCGCCAGAGGTTAATTTAATGCGGCCGGTGCGTTTAATGCACCCGCGTTACCCAATTTACATAGCGCCAAAACCAAATAATGAATACGTGATCGGTGCAACCGAAATTGAGTCTGACGATAGTGGCCCTGCAACGGTGCGCTCCACACTCGAGCTGCTCTCGGCGGCCTACACTGTGCACAGCGGGTTTGCCGAAGCTCGGCTGTTAAATATTCAAAGCGGGCTGCGCCCTGCATTTAAAAACAACCGACCAGAAGTTTTAAAAGAAGGTAACGTAATTAGCATTAACGGGTTATATCGCCATGGTTATATGTTGGGCCCTGCGTTAGTGACTGATGCGTTATCAAAAATAGGGTGAGTAATAAATGACGATAACAATTAATGGTGAGCGGCTAACTATTAAAAGCGCAAAGCTTGTTGAAATATTACAAAATTTTGGTGCTAAGCCGCCTTTTGCAGTGGCGATAAATGGCGAGTTTATTCCACAAAGCCTGCACGCCAGCACTACGATTAATGAAGGGGATAGCATCGAGTTGTTGTCGCCTATCCAAGGCGGGTAGCATGATGCAAGGTAACGATAGCCTAACTATTTATGGTGAACAATTTAATAGCCGATTGTTAATAGGCTCGGCGCTTTATCCATCGCCAGCGGTGATGGAAGAGTCAATAAAAGCCTCTGGCGCGCAAATAGTAACGGTGTCATTAAGGCGCCAGCAAAGCGTGGCAGCGGGGGATAATTTTTGGCAATTAATTAAAAATACTGGCCTTAAAATACTGCCAAACACAGCAGGGTGCCACAGTGTAAAAGAAGCTGTAACACTTGCTAAAATGTGCCGTGAAGTATTTGCAACCGATTGGATTAAGCTTGAACTAATAGGTGATGACTACAACTTACAACCCGACCCATTTGCACTTTTAGAAGCCACAAAAATATTAATTGATGATGGCTTTAAAGTATTACCCTACTGCACCGATGACTTAGTACTTTGTCAGCGCTTAAACGAGCTAGGGTGTGAGGTGCTTATGCCGTGGGGGGCGCCAATAGGCACCGGTAAAGGCTTGTTAAATAGTTATAATCTAAAAACCATTCGCGAGCGTTTACCAAATACAACATTAATTGTTGATGCGGGCCTTGGCTTACCTTCGCATGCCTGCCAAGCACTTGAGTTAGGGTATGATGCGGTATTATTAAATTCAGCCATTGCAGGGGCTGGCTGCCCAGTTACGATGAGCCGTGCATTTAAAGCCGCAGTAGAGGCAGGGTGCTTTGCATTTAATGCCAAAGCAATGCCCGAAAAAGATCTAGCAGCCCCCTCAACCCCTACAATGGGTATGCCGTTTTGGCATCAGCAGTAAGGAAATAAAGAGTATGAATAATTTAGTGTGGACAATTGCCGGATCTGACTCTGGCGGCGGTGCAGGCATTCAAGCTGATATAAAAGCAATGCAAAGTTTTGGTGTGCATGGCTGCACGGCAATTACGGCGCTTACTGCACAAAATAGTTTAGGCGTAGAGGCTATTAATGCAGTGTCTACCGATATTATTGAATCGCAATTACTTGCACTCGAAAGCGATATGAAAGCCAAAGTAATTAAAATTGGCATGCTGGCTAATGTGCAGCAAATTCAATTAATAAGCGAGCATATAGCGCATTACAAAGCTAAATGGCCTGTACCGCCAGTGATAGTTTATGACCCCGTTGCTATTGCATCAAGCGGTGATGTATTAACCGAAGAAGATACCGTAAGTGCTATTAAAGAATGCTTAATGCCGCTGGTGGATGTAATAACGCCTAACACGCACGAAACGCAATTATTAACAGGGGTGTATTTAATTGGCCCAAGCGCCGTGAAAGACGCTGCAAATAAGTTATTAAGTTGGGGCGCAAAAGCGGTTGTTATTAAAGGCGGGCACTGGGATTACCCATCAGGTTATTGTATTGATTACTGCACACAAAACGGCGAAGAGTATTGGCTTGGTAATAAAAAAATTCAAAGCCCTCATAGTCATGGTACCGGTTGCAGCATGGCCTCGGTAATTGCCGCCTGTTTAGCAAAAGACTACCCGCTAAAAGATGCCTTTATTTTAGCCAAAGCTTATATAAATCAGGGCTTAAAGCAGTCGGTTAGGTACGGCGAAGGAATAGGCCCTGTTGCGCATACTGCTTTTCCTACAAATTTAGATGACTACCCGCAAGTTATAGAGCCAGGTAGCTGGCTTGGTGATGAACTAGATTTTGATGTGCCGCTTGAATTTAATATGGCTGCAGATTTTGCTCCTTGTGAGAGTAAAAATTTAGGCTTATATGCTGTGGTCGATAGCCTAGATTGGCTAGAAAAATGTTTACAGCAAGGTATTACGACCGCGCAACTTCGTGTTAAAAATAAAACTGGCCTTGAGCTTGATGAACTCATAAAACAGGCCGTAGAGCTGGGTAAAAAGCACCACGCTCACGTATTTATAAACGACTATTGGCAGTTGGCAATTAAGCACGGTGCCTACGGCGTACACTTAGGGCAAGAGGATTTAGAAACTGCTAATTTAGCAGCTATTAAAGAGGCAGGGTTAAGACTTGGGCTTTCTACACACGGCTTTTACGAAATGCTCCGTGCCCACAACTACCGACCAAGTTATATGGCGTTTGGTGCTATTTACCCAACCACCACCAAGGATATGAGCGGGCAAATACAAGGGCTCGATAAGCTTAAAAAGTGTGTGCCATTAATGCAAAGCTACCCAACGGTTGCCATTGGCGGCATAGATTTAGCCCGCGCAAGCGAAGTTGCAAATACAGGAGTAGGCAGTGTTGCTGTTGTACGAGCGATTACTGAATCGGATGATTATATTGCAGCAATTAGTGCGCTACAAAGCGCTATAAACCAGCCTAATGGATAAACTCAACGATAAAGAAACCCTGCGTTATAGTCGCCACTTATTATTAGAAGAGGTAGGGCTAGAAGGGCAGTTAGCACTAAAAGCTGCAACTGTTGCTGTAGTCGGTGCTGGCGGGTTAGGTAGCCCTGCGCTTTTGTATTTAGCTGCGGCGGGTATTGGTACGCTAGTTTTAATAGACGATGATGCGGTTGAGCTATCTAACTTACAGCGCCAAGTGCTTTATAAAGTAAATCACCTAGGGCAAAGCAAGGTAGCGGCCGCTGGCAAAGTATTAGCGAGTCTAAATAATCAAATAGATATAGTGACACATTGTAAAAAACTCGATGATAATAACGCTGCTGAGCTTTTAAATAATGCCGATGTAGTGCTTGATTGCTCAGATAATTTTGCCACACGTTATAGTGTTAATCGCTATTGTATTGCCAATAAAACCCCATTAATTGCAGGTGCAGCACTGGCAACGAAAGGGCAGTTAATGGGGTTTGATTTTAGGAAAAGTAATAGCCCGTGTTATGGCTGCATTTTTACAAAAAATGACGCCGCCCCCGCTGTAAATTGTAGTAATGCCGGTGTAATAAGCCCATTGTTAGGGGTTATAGGCTCTATGCAGGCCCAGCTTACGCTTAATATGCTATTAGGGCATGTTGAGGGAAGTGTGTTTATTACCTTCGATGCGCTGAGCTTAAAACAACAGCATTTTAAAGTAGTTAAAGATTTAAACTGCAAAGAGTGCGGTGGATAAAGTATGAAGTAATTCACGAGGCTAAACTAGGGGTTAAGCCATGAGAAGCTGCGCTTCTAACGTGAGCAAGCTATACGTCTACCAATAAAAAAGCACCGCGTTTGTAATAAACGCGGTGCTTTCTAATCTTTAACTGACAACTGACAACTGACAACTGACAACTGACAACTGACAACTTACAGCTTACAGCTCTGCACTTTCTTTAATTGTTGCAAATGCGGTGTTTAAACGCGTTACTGTTTCTGGCAGTTGGTCGTCTAAAATGTCTGCTTTATCTGCACCCCATGCTAGTACTACTGTTGAGCCTAGTTTAAAGCGGCCCATTTCTTCCCCTTTTTTAAGGGTGATGGCGTTTTCGCCTTTAGTTGGGTAGTTCCAGCTAAATACATCGCTACCAGCGGGTGGCGTTACTGTGCCTGCCCATACGGTCTCTATGCTGGCAACAATGGTTGCGCCTACAAGTACCATAGCAAGTGGGCCAATTTCGGTTTCAAAAATAGCCACTACACGCTCGTTACGAGCAAATAAATTTGGCACATTTTGCGCTGTGAGTGGATTTACCGAAAATAAGTCGCCCGGTACATAAATCATTTTACTTAGTGTACCGTCTATTGGCATATGAATACGGTGATAGTCTTTTGGCGCTAAATAAATAGTCGCAAATTTACCACCTAAAAAGGGGGTAGTGTCGTCTTCAGAGCCGCCTAATAGCGCTTGTAGGCTGTAGTCATGACCTTTTGCCTGTATTAGCTGCCCATCAACAATGTCACCCAGTTGGCTAATTGCACCATCTACAGGGTGAGTAATAATGTTGTCACCCTCGGCCATTGGTCGTACGCCGTCTTTTAATGGGCGAGTAAAAAACTCATTAAATGTTTTATAATGGGCGGGGTCTGAATATTTAGCCTCATTCATGTCTATTTTGTATTGCTTAATAAACAATTTGATTAGCGTTGTAGTTAATGCACCCGCTTTAGCTGCTGCTAGTTTTCCTACTACGCGTGAAATAAAGTGCTTTGGCATTGCGTACTGCATTGCAATTTTAAATTTGTCTAAACTCACAGATTGTTTCCTAAATTAAACGCGAGGTGCGCGAGCACCAGCACGGCCATCGGCCATTGTTTCTAAAATACGGTGGTAGCTATCGAATCGCATTTGCGAAATATCGCCATCGGCTACCGCTTGTTGAATTATACAGCCCGGATCGTTTAAATGCTTACAATCTCTAAAACGACATCCGCCTATAAATTCTCTAAATTCTTTAAAGCACCAAGTAACACGCTCCACCTCTAAGTGCCATAAACCAAACTCACGTATTCCTGGTGAATCAATTAGGTTACCACCACTTGGTAGGTGATGTAAGCGCGATACAGTGGTGGTATGTTGCCCTAAACCACTGTTTTCTGATACTTCTTTTGTTAATATTTCGGCATCAGGAAGTACAGTATTAACTAAAGTTGATTTACCTACGCCACTTTGACCAACAAAAATATTATTTTTATCAACCAGTACGTTTTTTAAATCATCAATGCCTTCACCGGTCACGCTACTTACTAGTAAAACCTGATAGCCAAGGCCACGGTATATATCGAGTACTTTTTGTATTTCACTTAGCCCTTCATCGTCGATTAAATCGATTTTGTTAAGTACCAAAATTGGCTCAATGCCCATGTCTTCACAGGCTATTAAATAGCGGTCAATAATACTCGGTGTAAACTCAGGTAATACTGCGGAGACCATTAAAATTTGGTCTATGTTGGCAGCGATTACTTTTACGCCATCGTAAAAGTCGGGGCGCGTGAGTTGCGAGCGACGCTCTTGTGTTGCTTCAATAACCCCAGCTAAGTCGCCTTCGCTTACTTTTGCGCGGCGAAATAATACTTCGTCACCACACACTAAGTTTGTAACGGTGCGGCGAATATTACAGCGTAATACGTCACCCTCTTGTGTTTCTACATCGGCGTGTTGTCCAAATCGACTGATCACAATGGCGTTTTCGGTAGCGCCCAGATTATCTGTTTGCCACTCTTGTACGCCACCTTTTGCTGATTTTGTATCGGCGTTATTTAAGCGCTTTTGATGATTAGCCTTGATCCTGCGAGATTGGCCTTTACTTAATTTTTTCTGTTTTGCCACTTTTGGCCTATAACCTTGGTTTAAATGTCGGCTTTACGTTAATACCAGTTGGCAATACCTAACCATTTTGAGTGGCTAAACCTGACGCTAGCTAGGTTAAAAATTTCTCATTTAGAACAACTAAATAACAAAATTTTTGCCTTGCTATCGACAAGGTTTTACTACCTCAAAATAGATTACTTAATTAACCAAAATGGTATAAAAAAAGCTTTAGCTCGACGGTTGATGCTAATATGATATATCGAAATGCGTTGGATCTAAAGAAAAGCACTGTTTAAGGTTACTATGACTATTAATGAATCTAATTTAATTTGGCTTGATCTGGAAATGACAGGACTTGAGCCGGCTACAGATAAAATACTCGAAATTGCAACAGTAGTAACTGATGCCGATTTAAATATACTCGCGGAAGGTCCTACTATAGCTATTCACCAAAGTGATGAGCTGTTGGATGGCATGGACGAATGGTGTACTACGCAGCATGGTAAGTCGGGTTTAACGGCGCGTTGTAAAGCCAGTACATATGATGAGGCTTATGCGGTTGAACAAACGCTTAATTTTTTAAAGCAGTGGGTGCCGGCAGGTAAATCACCTATGTGTGGTAACTCAATAGGCCAAGACCGACGCTTTATGAATAAATACATGCGCGAGCTTGAAGACTTTTTTCATTATCGCAATTTAGATGTAAGCACGATTAAAGAACTTGCCCGACGTTGGAAGCCTGAAGTTTTGGCACAGGTGAATAAAAAAGGGTCACACCTTGCGCTTGACGACATTAAAGATTCTATTATGGAATTAAAGGTGTATAGAGAAAAATTCTTTAATTTGTAAAAAACACTTGCAAACACATTAGATTATTGTAGAATCCTGCCCCGCTCAAGACGATAACCCTCGCGGGGTTGGTGTGTTTGAGTAAGTTATAAAGCGGCACTAGCTCAGTTGCCAGAACGTAGGACGCGACCCGTCGCGCACCAACGG
>NZ_JBBEVD010000031.1:0-97044 GCF_037414265.1 Pseudoalteromonas sp. C12FD-1 | reverse complement strand
AGTAGTTATTGCTGTTGGTCACTCAGTTTCAATTGAGACTCTAAATTTGTTTGCCTCGCTACTGAAGTAGGTTGGCTGTTAGAACTCAATCTGTACGAGTGCCCACACAGATGATTGCTTTATATTGTTAAAGAACGTTGCGATTAAAGCGTTAAACTTTATCTCGCTAGGGCTGCGCATCTTACGCTTTCCTATTTTTTTGTCAACACTTAATTTTGTTAAACTTGAAAGTTTTTAAAACTAAGTTTTACTCGACTCACTGATTAACTCTTGTCTCGCTAAGCGTTGCTGCCTGCCGTCTCAGTGGGGTCGCATTATAGGGAGATCCGAAAACAGATCAACCCTTTTTTGAAGAAAACTTGAAATAAATGACTGTTCGCGTGAAATTGAAGCAAAATGGTTACTTTAAACACTAAAAAGGCCCTTACGGGCCTTTAATATTAGTTTACGATGAGTTTCCAACCGAGTTTGCTTTGCAATTTAGACTCTTGTTGTAGCTCACTAGCCATAAGAGGGTGTTCTTTTAACCAGTTATTGGCAAACTTTAAGTCTAAGGTGTCTTTTTCTACAGATAACTCTATTTTAGGAAGTACGTCATCTTGTCGGCGCATCGATAATATTACGGCAATTCTTAATAACCTTACTAAGTATTGGGTAAGCGTACTATGTGCTCCTAGAAAGTCGAAGCTGCCTTTTTGAATATCGGAGCGATGTGCGTTGGCAACTGCTGCAATCACTTTATGTTCAGATTGTGAGAAACCTGGCATATCGGTGTTTTCTATGATGTAGGCTGTGTGCTTGTGATATTGCTTGTACTCTATTAATAAACCAATTTCGTGTAGTTGTGCTGCGGCTTTTAAAAGCGGCAACGCATTTTCACTAACAAGCGGCCAGCTTTCACCGACTTGTTCTGCCAGTTGAATAACTAAGCTAGATACCCGATTAGCTTGCTTTTGATCAACATGGTAACGGTCCATAAACCCATTAATAGTGCGCTTACGAATATCATTGTTATGCAGCTCTGGCACCATACTGTAAAGCACACCTTCGCGTAGCGCACCGCCCGCTAATCCCATTTTCTCAATTTCAAGCGATTCAAATAACGCAATTAAGATAGCAAGACCAGATACAAAAACTAATCTGCGCTCTTCGCTCAAACCAGGTAAGTCTAGTGCAGCGATAGTGCTAAAAGTTATTGATTGCTCTTTTATTTTATTTAGCTTTTCTAGGGTGAGTAGTTCATCTAAGTTTTGCGCAACCATTATTTCTTGAATGGCTTGCACCGTGCCAGAAGCACCTGATGCAATTTGCCAACCTGCTTGCTTATATTCAGGGGCAATTTCATCAATGACTTCGTGAGCAGCTTTGATGGCAGCATTAAAGTTTGCTTCACTTAATTGGCAATCTTTAAAATAGCGTTCTAAATAAGTAACACACCCCATATTTAAGCTTTTATAGTGCAATGCCTCAAAGCCCTTACCTATGACGACTTCGGTACTTGCACCACCAATATCAATAACTAGCTGTTTGCCGGTGCATGATGAAGTGTGTGCTACGCCCTTATAGATAGTTCGTGCTTCTAGCTCACCGCTTATTACATTAATCGTGTGGCCTAAGATTTTTTCGGCTTGTGCTTTGAAAACATCGGCATTCGTCGCAAGACGTAATGTGGCTGTTGCTACTATGGTGATATTTTGTTTTGGAATGTCTTGTAGGCGCTCAGCAAAAAGTGCAAGGCACTCCCAGCCTCGCTGCATTGCTTCAGTGCTTAATACGTTATCTTTATCAAGCCCTGCGGCTAATCTTACTTTGCGTTTAACGCGGCCTATAGTTTGTAAGCCGCCAGCAATTGATTTAGCAATTAGCATATGAAAGCTATTTGAGCCTAAATCAATGACTGCATACACATTTTTTTGCGGTTTAAATTGCCCCACCGTTCAAAAACCTCTAGTTACTACTACGTACAGTAACGGTCGAGTTACGACCGTCCTTTTTGGTAACTATTATTTGGGCGACGTCCGTTATTATTACTACGATTACGTGGGCCTGTAGAATAGTTGCGCTTTCTTTGAATAGTAGGCTTTGTTAAATCATCTAGCAATGCGGTTTTATCATAATGTGATAAAGGAATGCTGTGCTCTATGTATTCTTCAATTTCATGCAGGTTATAAGCGTACTGCTCACATGCAAAGCTAATTGCATGACCTGATGCGCCCGCACGACCAGTACGGCCAATACGGTGAACGTAATCTTCACAATCATCTGGCAGGTCAAAATTAAATACATGACTTACCTCAGGGATATGTAGCCCACGTGCTGCCACATCGGTTGCCACTAAAAAGTCTAATTCGCCTTTGGTGAATTGCGCTAATATAGATTGACGTTTTTTCTGGTTTACATCGCCAGTGAGCATACCTACCCGGTGGCCATCGGCTTTTAACCAAGCATACACTGTTTCACAGCTGTGCTTTGTATTAGCAAAAACAATGGCTTTATCTGGCCATTCTTCCTCAATTAAAGTTAATAGCAGCTTAATTTTATCTTCTTGAGAAGGATGAAATAGCTCTTCTTTAATTCGCTTACCTGTTTTTACGTCTGGCTCGATTTGAACGTGCTCAGGGTTAGTCATATGTTCAAAGGCTAGTTCTTGCACACGATAAGAAAGCGTGGCAGAAAATAACAGGTTTAATCTATCTGCTGTATCTGGCATACGGCGGAACATATAACGAATATCTTTTATAAAGCCTAAATCGAACATACGATCGGCTTCATCAAGCACAACTACCTCAATTTCATTAAGGGTGTAACAGCCTTGCTTGTACAAATCGATGAGTCGACCTGTAGTACCAATTAAAATATCAACGCCTTTTTCTAATTGTGCACGTTGTTTTTCGTAATCTTCGCCACCATATACTAAACCTAAGTTAAGATTACAGTGCGGCGCTAAAATTTTAGCATCTTTGTGTATCTGAATCGCAAGCTCCCGAGTCGGGGCCATGATCAGGGCTCTTGGATGTTTACTAGGTGCTTTGCTAGATTGTAATAACCGATGGCACGTGGCAGTTAAAAACGCCAACGTTTTGCCCGTACCCGTTTGTGCTTGGCCCGCGATATCGCGTCCGTCACAAATAAAAGGTAGGCATTTTGCTTGAATGGGTGTGCAATATTCAAACCCACTTTCGGTTAAACCGGCAACCACTTCCGGTGCGATAGCAAAGTCTGAAAACTTTTTATCGGTCAAATGTGTCTTAGTCATAGCGTTTAAGCATAACGTTTAAACTTGCAATAAGAAACAAGAGTGTTTAAATACGCACTAAATATTTCGCCTAACTAAATCGGAGAGCGCAATGAGCGAGAAAATAATCCAAATTACTGACGATAGCTTTGAAGCTGACGTATTACAATCAGACAAGCCTGTACTAGTAGATTTTTGGGCTGAGTGGTGCGGACCTTGTAAGATGATCGCCCCTATCCTTAATGAAGTAGCTGATGAATACGACAGCCGTGTAACAGTAGCTAAATTAAACATCGACCAAAACGCGGGTACACCGCCTAAATTTGGTATTCGTGGTATCCCTACTCTGCTTCTTTTTAAAGACGGCCAAGTAGCTGCAACGAAAGTTGGTGCGCTTTCTAAAACTCAACTTATTGAGTTCTTAGAAAACAATATCTAAGTAAAAAATTAAAAAAAAGGGCGTTTTTGCCCTTTTTTTGTGTTTATTTTGTATAAAGACTGGACGCTATGCCAGTGAACTGCTAGTTTATAAAGCCAACTAATCCTTAGTTATATTCAACAAACCTCACTCAACTATCAAAGCGATTTTGAGTATGACAATTGTAATAAAGAACCCACCAATATGCATTTACGCGAATTAAAAGACAAGTCTATAAAAGAACTTGTAAACTTAGCTGAGTCCATGGGGCTCGAAAACGTAGCCCGCTTAAGAAAGCAAGATATCATTTTTGCCATTCTTAAAGCACACGCCAAAGGCGGAGAGAATATCTTCGGTGGCGGTGTACTAGAGATTTTACAAGATGGTTTTGGTTTTTTAAGATCATCAGAAGCATCTTACTTAGCTGGCCCAGATGATATTTATGTATCTCCAAGCCAAATTCGCCGTTTTAGCATGCGTACTGGCGATTCTATTTCAGGGCTTATTCGCCCACCTAAAGATGGCGAACGCTACTTTGCTTTATTAAAAGTAAATGAAGTTAACTTCGATAAACCTGAAAACTCTCGCACTAAAATTCTTTTTGAAAACCTTACCCCACTACATGCAAACGAACGTTTTCGTATGGAACGCGGTAACGGCAGTAAAGAAGACATTACCGCTCGTGTACTTGATTTAGCATCACCAATTGGCCGTGGCCAACGTGGTTTGTTAGTAGCACCGCCTAAAGCGGGTAAAACAATGCTACTACAAAACATTGCACAATCAATTACACACAATCACCCAGATGTTACATTAATGGTTTTACTTATTGATGAGCGTCCGGAGGAAGTAACCGAGATGCAACGCCTCGTTAAAGGTGAAGTTATTGCATCAACGTTTGATGAGCCAGCTTCTCGCCACGTACAAGTTGCAGAAATGGTTATTGAAAAAGCAAAACGCTTAGTTGAGCATAAAAAAGATGTGGTTATCTTGCTTGATTCAATCACTCGTTTAGCACGTGCTTACAACACGGTTATACCTTCGTCAGGTAAAGTACTTACCGGTGGTGTTGATGCTAATGCACTGCACAAGCCTAAGCGCTTCTTTGGTGCCGCTCGTAATGTTGAAGAAGGCGGTAGCTTAACAATTATTGCTACAGCGCTTATCGACACAGGCTCTAAAATGGATGAAGTTATCTACGAAGAGTTTAAAGGTACCGGTAACATGGAGCTTCACTTAAATCGTAAGATTGCTGAAAAGCGTGTATTCCCAGCCATCGACTTTAATCGCTCTGGTACGCGTCGTGAAGAGCTACTTACTAAACCAGATGAGCTACAAAAGCTGTGGATTTTACGTAAGATTGTTCATGAAATGTCAGAGATTGATGCTATGGAGTTCTTAATTGATAAGCTTTCTATGAGCAAAACAAACGATGAATTCTTCGACTCGATGAAACGCCAATAACCGCGTTTTCATTACATAAAAAAAGCGCCTAAGGCGCTTTTTTTATGTTTAAACGGCTAATTCAATCAACTTAGATATTTAGCCTTTTTAGCCTTTTTAGCATGCTAAATAAAGCGTTAATGGCGTTATAAATTTCTTATGTAGAGCAACTACGTATCAAAATTCATGCCTTATTACCACTCTATTTATCTATCGCTATAAATGTGTAATAACTTAATAAGATTGGGATAGTTAACTCTCGTTATATTTTTTAAGTACGCGCTGTAATTCATCCACAAGCTTTTGAATGTGTTCTTTACTTTGGCTTTGTTTATTGAGTAAAGCCATATCTAGATTTTTAGCGGCCCTGGCAATATCGTCTAACGCAAACATTTGCGCAGCGCCTAAAATACGATGACTGTCTTTTTGTAATGCCTCTAGGTCATTACTGTTATGGTGCTGACTTATAGTTTCACTTTCAAACGTGAAGCTTTGCTTAAAGCTTGTTACTAAATCGCTCATGTCTATCTTAGCTGTATAGGCTGCATCTTGTTTTGCTTCATCTAAATACTGAGCAAGGGTGTTATAAAACGCGTTTTTATCTAATGGCTTACCTAAATATCCTGTAAACCCTAGTGCAAGATAATCATCAATTTCATGGCTCATTGCATTAGCTGTTAAAGCAAAAACAGGCGCTTGAAAGCCGCACTTTTGCAATAATGTAAACGCTGCACGCCCATCCATAATAGGCATTTGTATATCAAGCAGTACGAGGTCTGGGTATATTTGTAGGCATTTCTCCACCGCTTGCTCGCCATTTTCTACCGCAATAACTTCAAGCCCCATAGAACGTAAATAACGACTTATGAGCCTGCGGTTATCAGGGTGATCCTCAGCCAGTACTACGCGCCCAGTTAACTGCTTAACCTGTTTAGAGGCGCTTACATGTTCATACTCATCTTGCTCTTTTGCAACTTCTACACAGGGTAAAAACAGTGAGAATTGACTTCCGCGTTTAAACTCACTTTGTACACTAATGTAGCCACCCATCATAGAAGCTAGCTGTTGTGACAAACTTAGACCTAACCCGGTACCCCCAAAGCGACGGCTAATACTGTTATCGGCTTGGCTAAAGCATTCAAATATTTGTTTTAGCTGCGATGAGTTCATGCCAATACCGGTGTCTTTAACAATAAAAACAAGCCCTTGCTCGGTTTTATTTAAAGATATAATAACTTGCCCCGCCTGAGTAAACTTAACAGCATTAGCGCATAGGTTAATTAGTATTTGCTTCACCCTCATTAAATCGAGTTTGGTATAAAACGTATTGCCTACATGGTTATCAAAACGAATTTGTAAATGCTTCGCTTTGGCCTGCGTAATAAACATAGCATGCACATCGCTAACTAGCTGCACTATGTCAAAGCAAGAAACATTGAGCTCTAACCTGTTTGCTTCTATTTTGCTTAAATCGAGTACATCATTAATTAAGCTTTTTAAGTGATCGCTATGTCGTTGAATTATTTTCAATTCATCTTGTAGGTTTTCGGGCTCGTACAAACCATTAATTAAATCATCTGTTTGGCCTAAAATAGCTGTAAGCGGAGTTCTAATTTCATGGCTAATATTTGCCAAAAACTGGCTTTTAACATCATTAGCTTCTCGTAGCTCTTGGGCAATAGCTTGTAGCTCTGCGGTACGCTGCGCAACTTGTTCTTTTAATAAATGTTTAGCACGCTTTTCTGCGCCTCGTCGATAAAGCGCGGTACCCGTTACAATCACTAAAAATAATAAAACAAAAATAAAAACCGTAAGCTGCGAACGCTGGCTCATTTTTAGCTTTTGTACTTTTCTTTCTTGCTTAAGCTTTTGAATTTCTTGATTTAACTGAGTAGCTTTAAATTGATTTTGCAGCACAGCTAAGGCGCTGGTAATTGTTTCGCTATTTATACCGCGCTGCTCTGCTACAAACTTTTCGTGCAACGTTAATGCCTCAGCGTAGTTACCTTTGCTTGCCTCTAAGAGCGAACGTGTACCAAAAGCATCGCGCTTTATACGCACACTATTATATTGTGTGGCCAAATCGGTTGCTTTATCTAAGCTTATTTGTGAATCAGTAAGCTCACCTCTAACAAATTGTATTTTTGCCAGTGCATGCAAGGCATTAAGCTCTAAACTGTGGTTAGCAATTTTAAGAGCGTTTTGTACCCCTAGCTTAGCTTGCTCGTAAGCAACATCCACGTTATTAAGAATTAAATTGATGTTTGCTAAATTAGTGTATTGGGTAGATAACTTATTATAGTCATTAGTAGAAATATAATAACGCAATGCCATTTGGTAATAATGCAGCGCTAAATCAAATTGCGAACTCTCGTAATAAGCAACGCCTAAGTTATTATTAACTTGTGCTATGCCGCTGGTATCACCTAATTTTTGATATACTTTAAGTACTTCTTTATAAAATAAAATTGCACTTTCATAACGCGATAACCGAATATACACCCCTGCTATATTTAGTAATATATCAGCTTGGTCTTGCGCACTGCCCTTTTTCTCATAAATCTCTTTTGCTTTTAAATAATATTCGAGCGTTAGCTCCATATTATTCATTTCAAAGTACGCTAAACCAATATTACTAAGCAAGTTTGCAAGTTCTACTTGCTTATTGTTTTTTTCAACAATCACCATGGCGCGGCTATATTCAACAATAGCTTGCTGAAAATACCCCTGAAAATAAAACATAACGCCTTGCATTTTAATGGCTCTAAAATGCATATCTGGTAAGTAACTTAAGGAAGTGTGCTGTTCTAATTTTTTAAAATACTGCAGGGCATTTTCAAAATCATCTGAGGAGAAGGCTAAATCGGCAAGTTCAGAATAAACACTGACCTTTTGAGATTCTGTTATGTTTTTCGCTTCAAGCAGCGCATTACCGAGCGTGAGTTTTACGTCCCACTGCTGCTCTTTTTTAAATTCATCAAATAAAGATACACTATTTTGAGCAAAGCTAGGCAGTATGAACACACAACATAAAACAAATAAAAGGCACTTCAATTTGCCTAGCATAATATTATTCCTTCAAACTTTAGCTTTAGTCAGTGTAATCTTTATTGAAGATACACAACAAAACGAGCGCAAACAATGCTTAACCCCCTGATTGATGAGATTTTTGAGCTACTTTTATCTCAGCGAGTTTGGAAAGTTCACACCATAGCTGCAACGCTGGCCGAGCAAGGGGTGTTACCACCTTTAGATGCAAACCCTGAACAAAATTTATTTAAAAAGAATTTTTTAATTATGAATGCGTTATTTGAGCTGCAAACACAGCTATTACCCAAGCACTTAATTATATCGTCATTACATATTGAACTTGCAGAGCCAAGTAGCAATGTAGCAACGCAATCCCATTTAAAAAGTTACTATTTAAACTGGGAAAACTACGACACCAGTGCCAAAGACATTGAGGCATTATTAGATAGTTTTTGGCAGCAATTTAACCCACTAATAAAGCAGCCTGTTGGGCGTATTGAGCCATTACTTAAGGCTTGGCAATTACCGCCAAACTTTAGCATGGCTATGCTACAAAAGCGCTGGCGGCAATTGGCATTAAAACATCATCCAGATAAGCAAACTGGAAGTGCATGTAAATTTAGACAAATAAGAGCCGAGTATGAGCAGCTTAAACTAGCTGCTCAAAACACATAATTAACGGGTAAGGCGACGGGCGCGGATTTTACGCCCTTTAATATTACCCTCGGTTAATTTTCGCAGTGCAGGTTTTGATGCATTACGCTCTACCGCTACAAAGGCAACGTTATCAAGTACATTTATTTTACCTACTTGGCGCCCTGCAACCCCCTCTTTGCCAGTAAGGGCACCTAAAATATCACCAGCGCGCACTTTTTGCTTTTTGCCGGCATCAATCATTAGGGTGACCATTTCTGGCTTGTAAGGCGGCTTTTCTAATAAGCTGAAGGCAGGCATTGGTTCTGGCAAAAAGTCTCGTTCGTAATGGTCGCCAATTTGCGCCACTTTAAACTGTTCAGCATCACCGTAAATAGAGCACGCAATGCCTTTTTTACCTGCTCGGCCTGTGCGTCCTACACGGTGCACATGGGTTTGTGGGTCGTGAGCTAAATGGTAGTTTATTACCATGTCCATGTCGTCAATATCTAAGCCACGCGCAGCCACATCGGTTGCCACTAATATTGACGCGCTTTTATTAGCAAAATGAATTAACGTACGTTCGCGATCACGTTGTTCTAAGTCACCATGAAGCGCCACTGCACTAAAGCCTTCACTTGCTAAATCATCACAAACTTGTTGTGTTTCTACCTTGGTATTACAAAAAACAACACAGCTTTGTGGGGTAAATTTAAGTAGCAATAACTTAAGCGTTGAATAGCGCTGTTTGTTGTTATCCATTTTGTAAAAGTATTGCTTTATTGTACTTTTTTCTTGCTCTTCTTCTACTTTTATCATCTCTGGGTTTTTTAATACGCGCTTTGCAATCGCTTCAATTGCACGCGGAAACGTTGCACTAAATAACAACGTTTGACGATTTTGAGGTATGCGCTCAATAATCGCATCAAGGGTATCTTGAAAACCCATATCAAGCATTTGATCTGCTTCATCAAGTACTAACGTTTCAACATCGTCTAAACGCAGAGTGCCTTTACGAATATGATCGTCCACACGCCCAGGTGTTCCAACAATAATGTGCGCGCCATGCTCAAGCGAGCCTATTTGTGGACCAATAGAAACCCCGCCGCATAAGGTTAAAATTTTAATGTTGTGAATACCACGGGCAAGTTTGCGCATCTCTACCGCCACTTGCTCGGCCAGCTCGCGCGTTGGACAAAGTACAAGCGATTGAATACGAAAACGTTTTACATTTAATTTTGCTAAAACACCTAAACTAAAGGCAGCCGTTTTACCTGAACCGGTTTTTGCTTGCGCAATAATATCTTTACCTGCCAAAACAGGCGGTAAGCTTTGCGCTTGTACAGGCGTCATTTGCGAGTAGCCAAGTGTTGATAAATTATCAACTAAACCAGCAGGTAAAGCCAAAGATGAAAATGCAGTAGAAGTCACAATTAATTCCAAAATAATAAAAACAACACAGGGCTTAGCCCCAAAATATGAGCTCTATAATAGCAGAATTCAGATTAGGCAACCATTAATACCCGTTACGCATTATTTTACGATGCGTTAATCCTTGTTAATAAAAAAGTTGCAAATGATACTAATTTTCATTAAGATCCTCGAAAAATTTTAACACCCTAACACTGGATGTAACCGATGAAACTAAACTCACTGTACGTAGCACTTGTTGGTGCCATTAGCACAAGCGCCTTTGCCGCCTCTACTGACTTAGAGCGAATTGAAGTTAAAGGAAGCTATTTTAATGACTATAAAGTCGACAACGCTAACGGAGCAATGAGAACATCAGCGTCATTGTTAGAAACAGCGCAATCGGTAACTGTTATTAGCGATACAATAATTAGCGAGCAATTAGCAACCACCCTTGGTGAAGTGCTTACTAACGATGCAAGTTTAACTGCCGGCTCTCAACAACGTAACCGTGAAGTATTTAACTTACGCGGCTTTGAACTGAGCTCTTCGACAGGCTACTTACGTGACGGACACCAACATTGGTCTCACTACCAGCAACCGATTGAAATTCTTCAACAAGTAGAAGTTATTAAAGGCCCATCAAGCATTTTATACGGCCAATCTGGTCCTGGTGGCTTAGTAAACATGGTGACAAAAAAGCCTACGGCGACAACATTATTTAACGCCAGCGCAGATGTAGACCAACATGGTTCTACCCGCTTTATGCTAGATGCGGCTGGTGCACTTACCGACGCTGAAGATTTACGCGCACGCGGTATTTTAGTAAAGCAAGATGTTGATTACTGGCGCGAATACCAAAACGGCGAAAACCGTGAACGCGACCGTTTTTTAGGTGCTGTAATTGTTGATTACGATTTAAGCGACAACGCATTAGTACGCGTACATTACGACCGCACAGATGACGAAGCAGGCCTAGATACAGGCGCATGGATAGATGACAACGCTAATGTGATTGGCGATGACAAAACCATTCGCGATATGTCTTGGGCATTTACCGACATAACGGTAGAAAACTTAGGCGTAGATTTTGAGGTGTACTTAAACGATCACTGGCAAGTTAAGCTTGGTTACAACGAGCAAACATTTGAGCGCCAACGTTTTGAGTCATCTCCTAGTCGAAACTCTTACGTCACTCAAACGAATACATACACTTCGAACCCATACGATCGTTTTGATGATTGGCAATTCACCACTGCATTTATTGATTTTATTGGTGAATTTGAAACGGCTGGCATACAACACCAATTTCTAATCGGTGCTAACTCGCTTGACTACTATTATGGTCAACTACGCACATCTGCTGATTCATTTAGTTTTACAGCAGGCCAAAATGAACCTGCCCGCCCAGATGTCAGCTATAAAACTGATCTCACTAAAAGCGAAACTGAATATGACTACTACGGTGTATACGCCCAAGATTTAATTACTTTTTCACCACAATGGCAAGTGTCTGTTGGCGGTCGCTTTGATAAGCAAACACGTGAAGGACAAAATAACGAGTCGTTTTTGCCTAAATTCGGCGTACTTTATCACCCGAATGCATCTGCAACTATTTATGCCAGTTATACAGAAGGCTTTGAGCCACAAAACGAAACCATTACTGACGAAGAAGATATCAACTTTGGTATGAAAATAGATGCTGTCACCTCTGAACAAAGAGAGCTTGGTATTAAATGGCAGCTATTTGATGAGCGTTTAATGCTTAGCGGTGCTATTTTCGATATAAGTAAAAATGGAACCTTAGTTACAGAACAACTTGAAACACCTATCGGCTCAATTACCACTGAAACAAACCAAGTTGGTGAACAGCGTCATAAAGGTTTTGAAATGGCAGCACAAGGTGCAGCAACTGACCGTTTATTTGTTATGGCATCTGCAATGTATTTAGATGCTAACTATGAAAGAGCGAACGAAAATCTACAAGGTAAACGACCTACCGATGCCCCTAAATGGTCTGCATCACTTTGGACACGCTATGAGTTAAACGACACCATTGCGTTTAATGCCGGTGCTTTTTATGAAGGTGAACGCTTTGCAGATAGCGATAATTCTATTACCAAAGATGCCTATACACGTATAGATGTTGGCGCAACTTATAAGTTTAACATGAGTAACACCGATATAAATCTTCGCCTTAACGTTGAAAATCTATTTGATACTGATTACTTAGGTGGCGGCGGTAATGGTAATGTAACTATTGGCGAAGGCACAAATGTACGTCTAGCAGCTCAATTTAGTTTTTAAGTTATAAAACTTAACCTATCAAGCCCGCGCAATTATTATTGTGCGGGCTTTTTAATGCCGATTAAAAACATCACTGTATTCATCTCATCTATTTTTTAAAGCCTTAAAAAAATGCTCTAATGCACGTAATTATAAAAAGGCTTACTCAATATGAAAAAAATTATTACAGCACTTTTACTAACTAGCAGCTTAACTGCTAATGCAACAAGTGCAGAATTCACCGCTAAACAATTACAACAGGTTGATGAAGTGCGCAGTGCTGCGCTGAAAAGCCCTTTAAGCTACGAGCTACTCGAATCACTCACAACAGAAGTGGGTCCTCGCTTACCCGGCACTGAAAACGACAAAAAAGCAGTCGCGTGGGCTAAAGCAAAATTTAACGAACTTGGTTTTGATAAAGTATGGCTTGAAGAAGCAACCTTTCCAAGCTGGCGCCGTTACAGCGAAAGCGGAAAAATACTCACCCCAAGTGAGCAACCACTGCATTTAACTGCCCTCGGTAACAGTGTAAGCACACCTAAAGATGGCATTAGTGCACCGGTTGTGTTGTTTGAAACATTGGATGAGCTAATTGCAGCACCAGCAAATAGCTTAGAAGGTAAGATTGCGTATATTAATTACCGCATGAACCGCGACATAGACGGCAACGGTTACGGCCCAGCGGTTAAAGCACGCGGCACAGGTGCTGTTGAAGCTGCAAAAAAAGGCGCTGTTGCTTACATGATGCGTTCGGTGAGTACAGCTCACCATCGTTTTGCTCACACAGGAGGCAGCCACTATAAAGAAGGCATTAAAAAAATACCCAACGTTACCATTGCCAACCCCGATGCAGATCAGATTGCTCGCTTAGTGGCTTTAAATAAAGAAGTAACCGTTAATATAAATATACAAACACAAAGCCTAGGAGAAGGCACAAGCTATAACGTTATAGGCCAATTTAATGGCACCGAAAACCCTGAACAATATGTGTTAATTGGTGGCCACCTAGACTCGTGGGATTTAGGCACTGGTGCATTAGATGATGGTGCAGGTGTTGCGCTAACAATGGCTGCCGCTAAACATATTAGCGACGTTAAGCGCCCTAAACGCAGTATTCGCGTTGTACTTTTTGCAGCAGAGGAACTTGGCCTTTGGGGCGCAAAAGCCTACTTTGCACAACATAAAAATGATTTGCATAATATAGTGGCTGCTGCTGAGTCAGACTTTGGCGCCGATGTTGTATATGCTTTTGAGTCTAATGTAGATGCAACTTCACTGCCAGTAGTACGTGCTATAGCAAAAGAACTGGCGCCATTAAACATTGAGTACATTGGTAAAAACCAGGCTAACGGCGGGCCTGATTTAATTCCATTTAAAAAAGCGGTTTCAGCACCTATATTTGAGTTGGCTCAAGATGGCACCGATTACTTTGATTACCATCACACAGCTGATGACACGCTCGATAAAGTAACACCTGCTAAACTGCGCCAAAATACCGCTGCGTATGCTGTATTTGCGCTAATGGCCGCCGATGCCAAAACCACGATTAAACCTAAATTAGACACAAAATAATAACTGACATACTTACTTACAGTTTGTCGCTTTAATAAACGCACTCCTTGTTTTACCTTTATATAAATAAAACAAAACAAGGAGTGTGTAGGTATGTTGCTTTTCAATACGAGTCAGTCATTTCCTTATTTTGCACAAACGCAGTGCTGCCCTAATTGCCATAGCCGCGCCTATCATCTGATAAACCAAAGTCGCTTTTTACGCTTTACGGTTATTCCTGTTTTACCTTTAGCGCTAAGCTATAAATACGAATGCTATCAATGTGGCTATAATGCGCCTGCAAAGCTAAAGCAGTTACCTATTTTTGAAATTGTCACTCTACCTAAATACTTTATAGGAGTGTTTTTAGCGTTATGGGTGGGGCTGTTTTTTTACCAACAACACGCTGCAGCGCAAGCGCAAAAGCAACACTACTTAACTAACCCTAAAGCGTACGACACGTATTTAGTACACGCCGATAAATTTACTCATGAGCCATGGACACTGACCAACTTAAAAATTGCGCAGGTTTTAAGTTTTGATGAGCAGTTTATAACTTTTCAGGTAAGTAACTACAGCTATAAACGTAACAACGGCATTACGACAGCAATGCGTACTAGCTTATTAGTGCAAAACGGTTATTTCTCAACTGACAAAATTACTTTGCCTCGCAGCGAAGTGATAAGGCTCTATAACGACGGGGTGATTTACGACGTACTGCGCCCCTCGGCAAATAGTTTATATGGTGGGTTTGTGATGTTTCCGCCAAAACCTAAACCGCTATATAAAGGTTTAAAGCTCGACAAAAATAACCAACAGGGCATTACGTATTTTAAAAACGGACAGTATAGCGATGCGCTTGAGAGTTTTACTCTAGCCGCAAATGCCGGCTCGCAATGGGGGCAGCTCAATCTTGCGCAAATGTACCGAGATGGACAAGGCGTGACTCAAAATGTACAAACAGCAAAACATTGGTATGAGCAGGCAATAGCGCAAGGTAATAGCAAAGCGAAAATAGAATTAGAGGAAATGTGCGATAAAGCAAACTGCAAATAAAAAATGGCCAGTTTAGCTGGCCATTTTCAATCTTCGTTCATACTTATAATTAGAAAGTCATATGCTCATCTAAAAAGTTAAGTACCTGCTTGTAGTAGCGCGTTCTGTGCTCTGCTTTATAAAAGCCATGCCCTTCATCTTCAAGTAACTCGTATATATAAGGATGGTTTTCTTTTTTTAGTGCTGCAACTAAAGACTCAGCTTGCTCAATTGGTGCTCTCTCATCCTGCCCACCGTGTACAATTAAAACTGGCGCTTTAAGTTTGTCTATGTTGTAGCTAGGTGAAAAACGCTTTAACAGTGCCTCATCAGTACCAAGCGCGCTTTTAAGATAGCGCTGTCCACGGTCACGTTCAGAGATATCGCCTTCTTCAAACATTAGTGGTAAATCGTACACCCCAACTACACCAATAGCACACTGAAACATATCAGGTTCTAAAATTGCACTTTGTAGTGCCGAATAGCCACCAAAACTTGCGCCCATTATACAAATATTATCTTTATTTACAGTGCCTTGCTCTATTAAGTATTTTACACCGTCAATAATGTCGTATTGTATTTCAGCACCCCATTTTTTATGTCCGGCATGTTCAAAGTTGCGGCCAAAGCCACCAGAGCCTCTAAAGTTAACTTTTAGTACTGCAATGCCTCTACTGGCTAATAGCTGAGCTTCGCTCTCATAGCCCCACCAATCTCTTGGTCCATGAGGCCCACCGTGGGGCATAACAACTAAAGGTAAGTTTTTCTCATCAGTATTATTAGGGATGGTTAAATATCCGTATATTGTTAAGCCATCACGCGCTTTATAATTTACAGGTTTGGTTATAGCCATTTCAGTTGGCTTGATCCAGCTTTTAGTCGCAAACAAAAAGCGTAAGCTATTCTTTTTGGCATCATACAAGTAGTAGCTGCCAGGGTTCGTATCGCTGGACGCAAAGATAATACTCTTCTCACCATATTCAGTACTACTAACAAGCTGAACTTGCTGCCCTTGAAGCGATTGTATTAATGCCTTTAAGCGCTCACTTTTATGTGAATTATTTATAAAGGAATAGGCAGGATAGCCAAGCTCATTTTCAATTGCGAATAATTCTTTAGAAACTTCATCTACCCACACTTTTTTTGGAGAAACATGCTGTTCTTTATGCAAAAGCTCAAACTTTTTGCTCTCTAAATTTAGTTTATAAAGCCCCTTTGCTTCGCCATTTTCTGACGCTGTAACATAAACAGAAGCACCCGTACTATCAAACGCATGGAGGCTGATATCAGTGTATTTTAACTCTCCTAAATCAAGCTGTTGCCATTCACCACCTGACTTCTCACGGGTATAAATGTTTTGATTAATATAATCATCGTTTGAAACAGCAACACGCACATTACCATCATGATCTGTTAAAAAGCCTGCCATTTTTGATGGTGAACGAGCGACTCTTTTTCGCTTTCCGCTGTAAATATCAACTTCATAAACTATTGTATGCGGCTCATTTGATGCGCTCCATGGGTAGGTCAGGATCAGCATTTTACGCCTATCATGAATAAGCGGGTCTAGTACATAGGAAGTACCTCGTATTGGTGTCGCTTTTTTAATGCGGGTGCCCGTTTGCATTTCACCTTGGTAACCCACTAAGTATTTGCCTTGGCTACCATCAGCATTTACACCAAAAAGCTCCCCATGAAATTCGGGATGATCTTTCCAGCCTTTAATGTACTCTTTAGCCAGTACAATTCTTTCATTGTTAACCCAATAATAATTACCAACCTGGGCATCATTAGGAAACCTGATTGCATGACTTACTTTAAATGTATCTGTGGTTAGCACCATTAATACATTTTTTCCTTCAGGGCGAGTAATTACAGCTAAGTACTTTCCATCAGGTGAAATTTTTACACCTGCAAACTCTATATCTTTACTAAAGCTTTCTATCGGTACCAAGTCGTTACTTGCTGTAGTATGAGAGCTAAAAATACTGACCAGCAATAGTGACAAATAAGCCAAATACTTATTCATTAAAGTTCCTTTTATTTATTTTTTATTAAGCTTTAATGTTACATACTTTTAACAAAAATATACACTATGCTTCTCCCTTTTATGTAAACAGGCGTAAATTAATAGAGTTATAATCTAATGCTTAGGGTTAATAAGTTTACTCCAAACTAAATGCAGAATAACAATGCATAGCCCCGCTACTACCCCTAGTAATCCGTCGAATATAAGAGGGGCTAATGTTTCGCCGGTGCCATTTAGTAACGACTTCCCTATATTTGTTACTTCTAATTGCCAATGATGTAGTAGCTCAATACCGTGGGATAAAATGCCGCCACCGACCAAAAACATGGCCACAGTGCCGGCAAAGGCTAAAAATTGCATAAGCCTTGGCGCTGCAGCTAATAGCCCCTTACCAAGCAACTCTTTAAATTTATTAGCCGACACCTTTGATTGGTTAAGTAAATACAAACCCGCGTCATCAAGCTTTACAATACCGGCTACAAGCCCATATACACCAATGGTCATTAAAACGGCTATAACACACAAAACGAGTGCTTGGTTTACAAGTGTGGCGCCTGCAACTGTTCCTAAAGTGATCACTATAATTTCGGCTGAGAGTATAAAGTCGGTGCGTATGGCTCCTTTTACTTTTTGCTTTTCATACTCAGCCGGGTCTAATAGCTGCGACTCACCCGCCTCTTTGTCGGGATGAGGTAAAAACCGAGCAAATACTTTTTCAGCACCTTCAAAACATAAAAATAAGCCACCGATTATTAGCAGCGGGGTTATTAACCAAGGTAGCCATACACTTATTAGCAATGCAGCGGGCACCAAAATAGCTTTATTTATGAATGAGCCTTTTGCTACCGCCCAAACCACGGGTAATTCGCGATCTGCTGTAACGCCTGTCACTTGTTGGGCATTAAGTGCTAAGTCATCACCAAGTACACCGGCTGTTTTTTTAGTGGCGACTTTACTCATCGTGGCAATGTCATCAAGTAAGGTTGTTATATCATCAAGTAATGTTAAAAGGTTAATGCCTGCCATGTTGCTTCCTAGCTAAAAAATAATGCTATCAACATAGCTTAATCCGTAATTTTCACCAACGGTTAATTTTGCTTTGTTATGCTGATTAAACGCAGTGATTTTTAGCAGTGGCAAACTTACTTAGGGGATATTAATGAAAGCATTGGTGGTTATTTTTACAAGTATGCTGGTTTTATCAGCCTGTAGTAATGAGCCTAAAAGTACCCACTATTTATGCAACGATCGCGTAGTAGAATTAGCCCACCAAGGAGCTGGGGCAACACTTACTTTAAATGAGCAAACATATACGCTTAATAAAGAGCCTAGCGCATCAGGGGTAAAGTATATCAATGAGCGAGTGTTATTTTGGTCTAAAGCCGATGAAGCGATGTTGATTATTTCAGGTAATAAATACCACTGTAAACTAACAAACGCTAACGTGTAATAGCGTGATGCTGCCTATAAAAGTCTTATTGTACTAATCCTTTTTTTATTATCCTGCGTAAAACTAGCCGAGCTTTAACCATCGCCTTTGCTAAATAACTGCGCATGCATTTGTTGTTTAGTTGGGTATAATACTTTCTCTTTTTGCTTAGTAGCGGCCTACCATGAAATATAAAGATTTACGTGATTTTATCGATTTGCTTGAAAAAAAAGGCGAACTTAAACGAATTACTCAAGAAATCGACCCGTATCTTGAAATGACCGAAATAGCCGACCGTACATTACGTGCTAAAGGCCCCGCATTATTGTTCGAAAACCCAAAAGGTCACAGTATGCCTGTGCTCGCAAACTTATTTGGTACACCTAAGCGTGTTGCTATGGGCATGGGCCAAGAAGATGTAAGCGAGCTGCGTGAAGTTGGCAAGCTGCTTGCTTTTTTAAAAGAGCCCGAGCCACCAAAAGGGATTAAAGAAGCATTAGGGCAAATTCCGGTATATAAACAAGTACTCAACATGCCAGCTAAAGAAGTAAAAAAAGCACCGTGCCAACAAGTTGTTTTACAAGGTGACGATGTAGATTTAACTAAGTTGCCAATCCAGCATTGCTGGCCAGGCGACGCTGCTCCCCTTATTACTTGGGGTTTAACCGTTACCAAAGGGCCTTATAAAAAGCGCCAAAACTTGGGTATTTACCGCCAGCAGCTTTTAGGTAAAAATAAAATTATTATGCGCTGGTTATCGCATCGCGGTGGCGCGCTCGATTTTCAAGAGTGGTGCAAAGAAAACCCCGGAGAGCCTTACCCAGTTTCGGTTGCATTAGGGGCTGATCCTGCCACTATTTTAGGTGCCGTAACACCTGTGCCAGACACGTTAAGCGAATATGCTTTTGCTGGCTTACTGCGTGGTAGTAAAACAGAAGTGGTTAAGTCAATTTCAAATGACTTACAAGTTCCTGCCAGTGCCGAAATAGTACTTGAAGGCTACATTATGCCAGGCGAAATGGCACCCGAAGGGCCGTATGGCGACCACACAGGTTACTACAATGAAGTTGATGATTTTCCTGTGATGACAGTGACCCATTTAACACACCGTAAAAACCCAATTTACCATAGTACATTTACTGGTCGTCCGCCTGATGAGCCAGCAGTTTTAGGTGTGGCATTAAACGAAGTATTTGTGCCTATATTGCAAAAGCAGTTTCCAGAAATCGTCGACTTTTACTTGCCACCCGAAGGTTGCTCTTACCGTATGGCCGTGGTAACCATGAAAAAACAATACCCAGGCCATGCTAAACGCGTAATGATGGGCGTATGGTCATTTTTACGCCAGTTTATGTACACTAAGTTTGTTATTGTTTGCGATGATGATGTAAATGCCCGTGACTGGAACGATGTTATTTGGGCCATCACTACCCGTATGGATCCTGCCCGCGACACTACATTAATTGAGAACACGCCAATAGATTACCTCGATTTTGCCTCGCCGGTATCTGGGCTTGGCTCAAAAATGGGCATGGATGCAACAAATAAGTGGCCAGGTGAAACCGACCGCGAATGGGGCGAGCCAATTGTCATGGATAAAGCGACAAAAGATCGCGTTGACGAAATTTGGCAAAGCCTAGATATACTTTAAGCACGCCTGGTGAATATAAACAGGCTATAAAATAACCCCGCAGATATGTTAATATTGCCCCACTTAACTGCATATCTGCGTAAACGCTGCTAAAAGGTAAAAAATGCAAACATTAAAAGCTGAAGTTGTTGCCATCAGCCCACTTACAGAATTTGTTCATAAAGTAATTTTAAAGCCTCAACAACCTGTTACGTTTGAAGCTGGCCAATACATGCAACTTGTACTTGGCGAAAAAGACAAGCGCGCATTTTCGATTGCAAGTCGTCCATCGCAATGTGATGAAATTGAGCTTCATATTGGCGCATCTAAAGCCGACTCTTACGCAATGCAATCGCTTGAGCATTTGCGTAACGCGCATCAAAATAATACACCGGTAAATATAGAAGCCGGCCTTGGTGTATCACAACTTCGCTTACAGTGTGAGCGACCTATTATTTTATTAGCTGGCGGCACGGGGTTTTCTTATGCAAAATCAATGGCTGATCACCTAGCTGAAATTAACTGTGACCGCCCAGTATTATTTTACTGGGGTGTTAAAGAAGAGTCAGCATTGTATGCTCACAGCGAAATGCAAGCATGGGCAGAAAGTAACGAGCACTTTAAATTTATTCCTGTTGTAGAAAACCCATCGGCTAATTGGCAAGGTCACACCGGGTTTGTGCACAAAGCCGTGATGCAAGATATTGTGTCGTTAGAACCTTACGACATTTATATGGCTGGGCGCTTTGACATGATTGGCATTGTACGTGATGACTTTATTGCTCATGGCGCTGTTCGTGAAAACATGTACGCCGATGCATTTGCGTTTATAAAATAAATTTTTATTGATAATACAAAGGCGCCCCACGGCGCCTTTGTTATTTCTATCAAATTTAAGCTATTAATTGGTATAACCTATTGCTTTAATCAGTATAAACAATTTCCTAAATTCCTATCTATAAACCATACTTTGTATAGAACATCAGCGGGAGAGACCCAAATGTTAAATACAAAAGTAAAAGATTTTATGCAACGTAAGTTGCCACACATTACCCCAAATACCGAAATGACCACCGCTATTAGCGAGCTGCAAAAGTTTAACTTATTAGGCGCACCAGTATTTGATGACAATAAATCGCTGGTTGGTTTTATATCTGAGCAAGAGCTGTTAAAGCCACTAATGCAAAGCAGCTATTTTTGCGATGGCGTAGTAAAAGTTTCGCAGCTTATGCAAACCGAGGTTGTAACCGTTAATGCCGATACCAACATTATCGAGCTTGCCGAGCAAATGAAAACAGGAAAGCCAAAAAACTACCCCGTTGTTGAGGGTGATACCGTGATAGGGCTGATTGGCCGAAGCGATGTATTAAAAGCACTATTTGATAATTACGTGAGCTGCCAAACAAAAGTAAGCTGACATAAAAAATGCCGCTAATAAGCGGCATTTTTTATATTAAGCGTGTTTAACGTGCTGCAGCAAGCGCACTTAATGCGGCTTTATCACTGTCGCTTAAAAATGCAATTTCTAGGGCATTTGCTTGCGCCTTGTGCATATCGGCTTGTGTTAAGCCCGCCTTTGGCGCAGCCACTAAATATTCATGTTCAATTTCAATGCCCTCTACAGCCGGATCGTCAGTATTGATACACGCTAAAATACCGTGATCTAAAAACTGTTTAAGGGGGTGTTTAGCTAAATCGTTTACAGTACTGGTTTGAATGTTACTGGTTAAGCACGATTCAATACCAATGCGGTTATCGCGCAGGTAGTCCATTAGTTTAGGGTCTTCAATTGCTTTTACACCATGACCTATACGGCTTGCACCTAATTCATTAATGGCTTGCCAAATACTCGCAGCGCCAAGCGCTTCACCGGCATGAATGGTGGCGGCCAAGTAAGCGTCTCTTACTTGCTTAAACTGCTCGATAAAAAGCTCTCCCGGGAAACCAATCTCATCCCCGGCTAAATCAATCGCTACTAAATCATTTTTAAATGCAAGTAATGCGTCAAGCTCCTGCTGACAAGTTTTAACCCCGTAAGTACGCGACATAATACCAATTAAGTTTGCTTTAATATTTGCGCCTTGAGTCGCCGATTTAATACCATCAACCACGGCCTCAACCACCCCTTGCGGGTGTAAGCCTTGGCTTTGTGCCATATAATATGGGCTAAAGCGAAGCTCTACATAATCAAGTCCCTGGGCTTGAGCATCTTCAATGTTTTCAATTGCAATGCGTCTACAGGCGTCGTAATCGCCCAGTACCGTTACACCCCAGTCAAGCTTTTGCAAAAATGCCATTAAATCAGGTTCAGGATCAATAACTTGCACGTGAGGTATAAGCGCCTCTACGTTATCAGCTGGTAGCGTAATATTAAACTGTCGACCAAGTTCTAGTATGGTTTGCGCACGTACATTGCCATCTAAGTGGCGATGAATATCTAGCAGAGGTAATTTTTTATTTATCATAATAGCGACTCGGTTAGGTTAAAATTGCGCGCATGATACGCAGGTACAGTTATTTTTCAAGTGTAGTGCACTTAAAGTAAATATTAGCGGTCATATGTCTGCTTTTTACTCAAAAAGTGAACAAAGTTAGGGTTTTGTTCACTTATTTTGATGAGCTAAGTGATGCCAGAGTGTTTTAAATAAGGTATTTGCTTCAATGGGTTTAGTAATATAGTTATCCATACCGCTGGCAACTGCTTTTTTAACATCGTCATCGTGAGCATTAGCAGATAAGCCAATGATAGGTAGGTCAAACAAACCAAGCTCATTACGAATAACTCGCGTAGCTTCAAGGCCATCCATTTTAGGCATTTGTATATCCATAAGCACAATGTCGTAGGTATTCTCAGTCAGTTTTTCAATCGCCTCAAAGCCATCATTGGCAATATCTGCAACGCACCCTTTGGTTTTTAAAATAGCGCTCGCGACGTGCTGATTTAATGGGTTATCTTCAACAAGTAATAATTTATAATCTGCAAAAGAAAGCGCACTAACATCTATTTCATCATATTGTTGCTTTATTTGCTCAGCCTTTGGTAGCGGCGAATAAATTGGTAAGCTAAAGGTAAACGTAGAGCCATGCCCTTCGTGGCTTATTAAATCAATTTCTCCACCCATCAACTCCACAAGCTTTTTACATATACTTAAACCTAACCCGGTGCCGCCATATTGACGCGAGGTAGAACTATCGGCCTGTGCAAACGGTTTAAAGAGCTGTTTTTGCGCCTCTTTACTAATACCAATACCGGTATCGTTAACGCTAAAGTAAGTCATTTTTTTAGACTGCCACACCTTAAGTGTGATGCTGCCTTTGGCTGTAAACTTAATGGCATTATTGATTAGGTTTAGCAAAACTTGTTTTAAACGTATAGGGTCGGTGTTGATGACCAAGTTACTTGATTTATCGTAATCAAGCATAAATTCAAGTGACTTGGCTTCAATGTCAAACTGCAGTAAATTGGCCACTTCTTCACTGAGTGTGCCTACATCAATTGGCTCTTGAATTAAATCAAGTTTGCCGGCTTCCATTTTAGAAAAATCAAGCACGTCATTTAACACTCTAAGCAATACGCCAAGTGCGCCATCGGCTTGCTCAATATAACTGCGTGCCTGCTGCCAATCGTTTTGCTGTAGGGCTAAATAATGCAGCCCTTTAATGCCATTAATAGGGGTGCGAACTTCGTGGCTCATATTTGCTAAAAACTGGCTTTTTATTTCATTGGCTTCATCGGCCTTTTGCTTTTCTAAGCGTAAAATTTTAGTTTGTTTTGCTACCTGCTCACGTATACGAATATTGGTACCCGTTACCGATATTAAAAAGGTAATAAGCAGCCAAACAAATAACATACCGGCTATTTGCGCAAGCCAATAAACTAACCATGACTCGCGCTGCATTGACTGGTGTAGCTCCACCTGCCATACCCGCTTACCAACCAATAATTTATAGTCTTTTAACGGCAATAGTTGCTGATGATCGGCAATAAAAATAGGCTGGGCATTATTTTCTGTCGTGGTGTCTGTAAAGCTCACCGCAACACGGTTGTTTTGCTCAAATAACACCGCGTTTGATAGCCTCTCTAAGCTCACAACCGCTACTACAAAACCTTTAAAATCATCTTCTGTAATATTGTTGCCAAACACCGGATGAAAAAACAGCACGCCGCGCTCAGCTTCGTTTTGTACTAAATTTATTGGTTCACTGATCACCAACTCATTTAACACCTTCGCTTTTATTAACGCAGAACGCCTAACCTCATTGGAGGCAAGATCAAAGCCAATTACATCTTCATTTCCCGATAAAGGATATGCATATTGCACGGGGTAATAAAAATCTCGTAGAGAGGCGGCCTGCCAACTGCCATCTTTTGCTCTTTCTTTTAAGCTATATTGAGCCAGCTCTGTTTTGTTATTAGCTTCTATATACTGAGCTAGGTTTTCACTAGGTAGGTAGGGCACCCACTCAAATGCTAAAATTTCTCCGCTATAACTAAGCTGCTTAGAAGTAAACTGCTTAAATTCAGTAAAACTCACATCATCACTACTAGAAAAAAAGGTAGCCAGTAAAGCAAGATGTGCTGTTATTTCGTTAATTTTATTGTTGATGGCATCTTGTGTGGCTGATATTTTCAACTCTTCTTTTTGGATGTTTTTTTCTTTTTTTACACTGGCCGCACCATAAAAGCTAATACTAATAACCATATAAATTAACAGTGAGGGCAGTATAACTTGTAGGCGATAATTTATCTGTGAATAGTTAAATGCCGCTAGCATAAGCGGTGTAAAAACAAGCACCCCAATACTGTCACCTATCCACCATGCTATAAACGTATCCCAACCGGCTTGAGATACAATAACGCCATTAAAAATTAATAAGCTGGTGCCTACACCTGCAGCTATAACGCAGCATAATGGGCCTGCAACAACTAAGCTTTGAATACAGTGTTTTAAAGAAGATAAATCAAGGGGCGCTTTAATCACTTTAGTGACCAACAGGCTACCAACCCAAGCTTGTACAGTAGAGGCAAAGGTAACAGCCGCAGCATGCATAAATACACTTAACTGAAATATCGCTGAGACGCTTTCTAAATGAATGAGGTTAGTAAAAAAAGCCCCTAAAACAATACCTAGTAAGCTCTTTCTGCCCCAAATTAAAAAGCCAGCAAGCGCAATCCCTGAGGGCGGCCACACAGCCACTGCATAGCCATCTATTGCTAATAGTAAATTACTGAAATATCCGGTAAAAAAGTAAGCGCACGCTAAACTTACAGTGACAATGAAAAAGTGTTTCAACCCAATGCTCCCGAATATCAAAGCTGCAAAAGTATAAGTGTAGCCTTTATTGATACAATACGAGCGCTTTATCGGCTTGTGCGGTATTTTTATAGCTAACAGCAGCTTGCTGAGCAAATTGCTTTTTGTTTTCAATATTCAAGGCTTTATCAAAAACCTTTGCGGCTAACTCATAATCGCCGTGGGCATTAGCTAAACACGCAAGCGAGAGTAGTAATGCGTTGTTTTTATCATCTTTTTTCAGGCGCTCTTGAATACTGGTTTGAAGCTTTACAGCCTCTGCCGAGGTAGCGTTACTTAATATATTGGCCAGCTGAGTATGTTGTTCGTTAGACTTCACCATTTTAATTAAGTCACTTTCAATCGCACTTAACTGGCCTACTTTAGCCATTTGCATTAAATAAGCTGTATTAGCATGAGCTTGTAGCTTTTTAGGAAGTTGTTTATATTTTTCAGTAATTTTATCGCTAGCTTGTGCATTAAAATAGGCATTAAACAGCTGTGTCCACTGCGTATCGTTGAGGACTTTTTTACGAAGTAAACGCGGTAAAAAGTCTTCAAGCGCACTAAAGTGCTGTTGCTGTACAAGTATTTCGGCGTATAACTTAAGCTCAAGTGGTGTCGCTTTTTTTGAATCTGCGTTAGCACGCATTTGCGATTCTATGGCGCTACTATCGCCACTGGCTATCCAAAGTTTAGCAACGTTAAGTTGCTGCTCTGGGCTAATTTCAAATAAACGCTCTAGTGCTTTGTCGGTTTGGTTATTAGCAAGCGCCGCTTTTGCTAATAGCGCTAAGCGTATATCTTCAAACTTACTGGGTACACTATTACCTGATAACGTTTGCTCTACAAGCTCGTAATCATCATTTATCGCACTCCATAGGGCTTGCTCTATAGCTGCTTGCTTTCGCTCTTCGCTACGCGCAAAAAAGCCATGTTTTGTATTATGATAAATAGACAATAAATAGCGCACGAGTTTATAAATTAAATATAAAACAGCTACGGTAATTGCCGCCATAATACAAAACGAAACAATGGTGCCTTCAATCGTGGTGTTGTTAAACGAGATCAGCACATAGCCTTTTTCATCCAGTACAAATGGCGTAACCGCTAAAACTAAAACAATCGCAACAATTAATACTATAAGCCCTATCATTGCGCCCACTCCTTAACCTGCTGCGTACTTTGTAAGTTGACTTCAGGATTAAAGTTTAATGGCTCTTTTTCCAGGCTAGTTAGTGCGTTTATAACCACTTTTGTCGCCTCGTCATCTTGTTTAAAGTACTCATTAACAAGACGCTTTGCCTCACTGATGGCACTAAAATAAATGCTCGCTTGTTTACTCATTAGTGCATCTTGAGCTTGCGTCACATTTAATTTAATACGTTGATTTATTAAATGGCGCTCCTGTTCGGTTAACAGTGGCTCTATAGCAATCCCTTCGTGATGACGAATAGTGATAAAGCTATCAACTAGTTTATTCCAACTATTGCTAAGGTTTTGTTGCCAGTCATTCACATCTTCGCTTAATGCATTTTCGTCAACTTTTGTAGCTTCTTCAGGAATATTTACCGCATTAAAAGCTAAGTTGTCTATATTGGCTAAAATACTATTAAGCTTTAGATAAATAGCTTCTGTTGGAATAGGCTTTAAGCTATCTAACGTTTGAATGTCTTGTGTTATCGCTTGGCGAACAGCTACAGTACCTGGGTGCTCACTCAATAATGCATCTAAGCGTTTAAGTACAGCGCTGGCACCTTGGTAATCTTTTTCAGCCCACAGTTTAAACTCAGCCATACGCTGTAAGCTGGTTACTTCTTGCGGGTTTAGCGAAGCGCCTTGCTGCTGAGCTTGCTGCAATGCTGCTTTTAATTGTTGCTGGTTGTTCTGTGCACTTTCATTAAGCGCAGCTGCCACTTTTTGTTCACTGTTGAACAATGCTTGCTGAAGATTAGACTGCGCCGACTTGAGCGCCTGTAACTCTTGTGACAATAACGCGTTTTCTTCTTTTAATTCATTAACAGCTACATTTTGGGCTTTACCTGCATTGAGCTTTTGGTAAAACTCATACCCCACACCGCACGCTACAGTAAGCGAGATGATCAGCGCGAGGACTGCCACTTTACTTATTTTTTGCTTATTATTCGTCACACTTGGTGCTTTTTCAGCTGCTTTTTTATCTGAAGACATTGTTGGCTTTGCTGAGGTTTTATTATCTGCCGTTAATGGCTTTGACTGTTCGCTCATCTTGCTACCTTGCTGTTTTATGCAGGAAAACATAGCAGTATCGCTTGCCCCTGCGGCAATGTGTATATTAGCCGAACTTACCTGTTGCTGTTGTAAATAAGCGGCTATACGCTCGCTAGCAACATAAAATCGGCACTGTTGTAACCACTGTAACTGTTGTTCAGTCAGGTTATTAAATATTGCATCAACTGCTGCATTACTGGTTATGACTATACCTTGTACTTTCAGGCTTTGCCAGTGGTCTGTCCAGTTGGCTTTTTCAGCGCTTATTTGCTCGCGTTTGTATACCACACAGTTATTTAAAAATGCCCCACGCGCTTTAAGTGTTTTGGCAATATCTGGCCGCCCAGCTTGGCCTTTCACTAATACAATATTGCTGCCATCAACCTCAGCCAACGAGTTTAGCGCTAATAACCCTTCTGAATCATACTGTTTAGGCACTGCTGCCCGCACACCAAATAATGCGTAAATAGTATCTGCAGTTTGCTGCCCTACTGCGTAAAATTGCGCTTTGGTATTTATTGTTGGCTTTAATTGCGCAAGGGCAGTAACGGCATCTTGAGAGATAAAAATAATTTTATCTGCATTAATTAATGGGCTTAGCTCGGTAGTAGAAGGCGTAAGGTAGGATATTTTTAAAACAGGAAACAATGACGCCTGATAACCCGCTTGCTCAAGTTCCTGAGCAAGGGCTGCGCCTTTTCCTTCGGGCCGAGTTATCAGGATATGTGTCATTTATGCGTCTCTATATACTTCTGCTAATATTTTGTCGGCGCCTTGTGCTAATAATTTTTTGGCAAGCTCAACACCAATCGCTTCTGCATCATTTATATGACCGGTTACTTCGTCATGTAAAATTTCACTACCATCTACCGCGCCCACTAAGCCGCGTAAATGCACTTGCTCGCCATTAACTAACGCGTAGGCACCAATTGGTACTTGGCAGCCACCTTCTAAATGGCGATTCATAGCACGCTCTGCATTTACACGAATGCGTGTTTGGGTATGCTCAAGCGGAGCCAGTAAGGCTTTTGTTACTTCATCGTCAATACGACACTCAATGCCCACAGCACCTTGGCCGTTAGCAGGTAGCGATACCTCTGGCTCAATATAATCAGCAATACGATCGTCCATTTTTAAGCGTAGCAGCCCGGCTGCGGCTAAAATAATTGCATCGTACTGGCCATCATCTAGCTTAGCTAAACGGGTATTAACGTTACCACGTAAATCTTTAATTTCTAAATCAGGGCGCAAAGCTCTAATTTGACACTGACGACGAAGGCTAGAAGTACCTACAACAGCGCCTTTTGGTAGTTCGCTTAAATTGGCATAGTTATTTGATACAAATGCATCGCGTGGGTCTTCACGTTCACAAATTGTGTGCAGTGCTAAGCCTTCTGGAAATTCTACGGGTACATCTTTCATTGAATGCACTGCAATATCCGCGCGGCCATCTAACATTGCTTGCTCAAGCTCTTTAACAAACAAGCCTTTACCACCAATTTTAGCAAGCGGTGTATCTAAAATAATGTCCCCTTGAGTAGACATAGGGACTAATTCTACGCGTGCATCAGCATGAAAATGCTCAAGCTGTGCTTTTACAAATTCAGCCTGCCAAAGCGCCAAGGCACTTTTACGGGTTGCTATGCGTACTAACTTTGTTTTTTCTGTCATAGGGGTATCCAAATAGTTACAGCTAATAGCTAAGCTTAATTAGCTAAAATTCTAAATTCTTTTTGAGCAATTAAATTACCTTGCTCATCAACAACATCCACACGCCAATGGCCTGTTTGTGTATTCATAATATTTTTGGTGGAGTACGTTCTGTAGCGCGGCGAGGTAACATTAAGCGAAATTTCCGCCATGGTTTCGCCCTCATAAGACCATACATGCTTTACTTGTTGGCCTTGTAGGTTTTTAAGCTCACTAAAAAACGAAAGTGCCTCTTCAAACTGATTTAAGCGGATATCTGCAGCAAATACATTGGTGGGCTCGCGCTTACTGACTTTGCGAGTAAGCACTGCTCGGCTAATTTTGCTTGTATCAATCTGTGCGCCAAGCGCAACGCTTGCAATATGCGCAGTAGATGAAAAACCTTCACTGCTTGTTAGTGAGCCGTCTTCGTTTTCAATATCTGTGAGCAGTTCGCTGGGTGACGCGTTTAACTGCGCACTATTAAGTGACTGATTAGCTACAGGCTCATCGAGTTCGGTGTTTGACTGCTCAATAACAGAAGCCTGATTGCTTTGAACGTTAGCAATTGGCTCTATATCTGTTTGCTCATGATTGCTTTGCACTAATAACGTATCATTACTAGCGCTTTCATCCTCAAGCATTGCCGGTGCGACATCTGCTGTATCATTCGCTAATGTAGGCTCGTTTGGGTGCGCTCGCTCATCATTTACATTTACAGCAGGCTCAGCATTATCTGCCGTGCTGTCGTTTAAGTGTGAATATGGCGATGGCTCATTAGGTTGCTCGCCCTGCTCGGCACTTACCGAGCTAGTTAAGCCATATACAACCGCTGCCGAGGTCATTGCTACCAACATAGAAACACTCACAATACGACGCCAATGCCACTCGTAGCTTACATTAGGTACACTATTTTGCGGTTCGCGTTTTACATTTGCTTTAATAACTATTTTTTGACTCATATTGACCTCAGCGGCTCCAAATTAGCTTAAACGGGCAATTAACCATTGGCGAATAGCTTGCAGTTCTTCTGCGCAAACCTGATGAGCCATAGGGTATTCTTGCCAGCTTACATCCATGTTATGTGCTGTTAATACTTCAAACGCACTTCTACCCGCGCTATGCGGCACTACATTATCTTGGCTACCATGCGCCATAAATACATTTAAATCAGTATGCTTAGCTTCTTGCGTTAGCTTTTCTGGCACACACATATAAGTAGACAACGCCATAACACCTGCAAGTTTATGCTCAAATCGCGGCGCTAAATGTAAAGACACCACGCCCCCTTGCGAAAAGCCCGCCAAAATAATTTTGTTGGCAGGTATGCCACTTTCAATTTCTTGATTGATCAGAGCTTGCACTTTTTCGGCTGAATCTCTCACGCCTTGTTCATCGGCACGTTTATCTAGTTCTATAGATTTAATGTCGTACCACGAGCGCATTTCCATGCCACCATTTATGGTGACCGGTTGAATAGGTGCATGCGGAAAAACAAAGCGTATACCAAGCTCACTGGGTAAATTAAGTTGCGGTGCAACAGGGGCAAAACCATCACCTGAATCACCTAAACCATGTAACCAGATAACAGTGGCTTTGTGCTCACCCTGCGCTGGGTATTCTACAAATGCTAAACTCATAGTGATGATTGCCACTTAATTTCCTGGCCAGCTTGGCGAGTAGATGCTTGATTCATAAACTCCCAAAACTCTGCGCCCGAGCGGTTATCAATCCATTGACCGTCACGCATCTCAAAATGGTGACCATTAAATTTAGTCGCAACCCATACCTGATGCAAAGGCGCTTGTTTATTAATTACAATTTTACTTTTATCTGGGAAAATTATTTCTAAAATACCCTCAGCCGACTCGTAATCTAAATCTGCTTCACAATCATCAACTTGCTCTTCAATTGTGTACATAAGCGCTTCGGCTAATTGGTGATATTCACTTTCGGTCATTGTAACTTTCCTTTGCAGGCGAGCTGCGTAATATTGGGTACGGTTTATATACAGCTAGTGTAACAGGAATAAAATCATCCGCGAATAGCTGCATTTTTTAGATATTCTGTTACTCTGCGATTATAAAGCCAGCAACCGTATTAATCTAATGAAAGCGACACATACCTTACAATTAAAACGACTATTTATAAGTACTTTACTGCTAAGTGCATTAGCTGGCTGCGGCCAAAGCGGGCCTTTGTATTTACCAGAGCAACAAGTTGATCAAAATCAACCTCAAGAAGCTGTTAAACCAGTAACTAGTTCAGAGCAAAATAACTCGCAACAAACTCAGGAGCAATAAATGGATTATTTTAACTATCAAAACAATCAATTATTTGCCGAAGATGTCAGTATTGCGACGATTGCTCAGCACTATGGTACGCCCTGTTATGTGTACTCGCGCGCTACGTTTGAGCGCCATTATTTAGCCTTTGCAAATGCCACTAAAAATCATAAAAGCTTGGTTTGCTACGCAGTTAAAGCCAATTCTAATATTGCAGTATTAAATATATTAGCGCGTTTAGGTTCAGGGTTTGACATAGTATCTAAAGGCGAGCTGGCACGTGTAATAAAAGCCGGCGGTGATGCCAGTAAAGTGGTGTTTTCAGGTGTAGCTAAAACCGCTGACGAAATTGCTTATGCACTAAAGTTAGGCATTAAATGTTTTAACGTTGAGTCGGCCTCAGAGCTTGAGCGTATATCAGAGGTGGCGTGCGAGTTAAATTTAGAAGCGCCTATTTCTATTCGTGTAAACCCTGATATAGATGCCAAAACACACCCTTATATTTCTACCGGTTTAAAAGAAAACAAGTTTGGGATTGATATTCAAACAGCTGTGAGCGTTTATCAGCATGCGGCGTCTTTACCTGGCCTAAAAGTAACAGGCGTAGATTGCCACATAGGCTCGCAATTAACTGAGGTTAAACCTTTTTTAGAAGCACTTGATAAGCTAATGGCATTAATAGATGAGCTTAAAGCAAATGGTATTGAGCTTACTCATTTAGATATTGGCGGTGGGTTAGGCGTTCCTTACAATGATGAACAGCCGCCTCACCCAAGTGAATATGCTGCGCAAGTTACCGAGCGCCTAGCCAATTACAAACACCTTGAACTTATTTTTGAGCCTGGGCGCGCGATAGCCGCTAACGCTGGCATTTTAGTAACGCAGGTTGAGTTTATTAAGCAAAACCAAGATAAATTTTTTGCCATTGTCGATGCGGGGATGAACGACATGCTTCGCCCTTCGCTTTATCAGGCATGGCAAAAAATCATTCCTGTATCAGTGCGCGATGACGACACCCCAACACATAACTTTGATATTGTGGGTCCAGTGTGCGAAACCGGCGACTTTTTAGGAAAAGACCGCGAACTAGCGCTTAAGCAAGGCGACTTATTGGCGCAGCGAAGTGCCGGTGCCTATGGTTTTACAATGAGTTCAAACTACAACTCTCGTCCACGCGTGGCGGAAATAATGGTAGATGGTGAGCAACACCACCTTATTCGCCAACGCGAAACCATCGAGAGCCTTTATCAAGGTGAGAAAATTTTACCATAAACGTTTTTGTTAAGGCGCTGCTCTGTGGCATGATTAGCGCAGAGCAAACCCGAATTAGAGCGCTATGTTAGTTAATTTTTCCAAAATGCACGGCTTAGGCAACGACTTTGTTGTAATTGATAACATTACACAAAATGTATTTTTGTCTCGCGATCAAATCAAAAAACTGGCTGATCGCCACTTTGGTATTGGCTTTGACCAATTACTTATGGTTGAAGCCCCTTACTCCCCTGATCTCGACTTCCATTACCGTATATTTAATGCCGATGGCAATGAAGTAGAACAATGCGGAAATGGCGCACGCTGTTTTGCCCGCTTTGTGCGTATGAAAGGCTTAACTAACAAGCACAAAATTAGTGTCTCGACTAAGTCGGGCAACCTCACGCTATACATAGAAAAAGACGGCCAAGTTACCGTTAACATGGGCCATCCTAATTTTGAGCCTGCTAAAATCCCGCTCAAAGCCAGTAAGCGAGAACTTACTTATATAATAAGAGCGCAAGAGCACACTGTATTTAGTGGCGCTGTGTCTATGGGTAATCCGCATTGCGTATTAGAAGTTGATGATATAGCAACCGCACAAGTTGATGTGCTTGGCCCACTACTTGAAAACCACGAACGCTTTCCAAATCGTGCCAATATTGGCTTTATGCAAGTGGTATCGCAAGATCATATTAAGTTGAGAGTGTGGGAACGCGGCGTTAGCGAAACCCTCGCGTGTGGCACGGGAGCCTGCGCAGCAATGGTCATTGGCCACATTCAAAGCAAACTTAACACCACGGTACAAGTTGATTTACCCGGTGGCACATTACAAGTGCGATGGAGCGGCGAGGGTCACCCTGTTCGTATGACCGGCCCAGCCGAGCATGTATTTGATGGGCAAGTTGCCTTATGAGCGAGCTAACAAAAGAACAGGTTGCTGAGTATTTGGCGCGCTACCCTAATTTTTTAATAGAGCAGCCAGAGCTGCTTGCACAACTTGAGTTACACCACAAAACGCACGGTGCCACCTCGCTTGTGCATATACAACAGCGCCAGTTGCGCGAGCACAATACTCAGTTAAAAAATCAAATACACAGTATGAGCCAACACGCTGCGCAAAATGAGCTAGTGTATCGCTTGTTTAGCCAATGCCACCGCCAACTGTGGACAAACTACGACTTTAATACGCTTGCCGCAAATTTGCGCAATATTATTTGTACCAGCCCACACATTAGCGAGTGTAGGTTAGTTAAATATAACAACACTTTTGATGAGCTTATTGAGCACCGCCTTAGCCAGTTTGGGCACTACTTAGGACGTGTTAATCAACAAGAGCGTGAGTTATTATTTTGCGAAAACACGCAATCTTCTGCTATTTACTTAATTGGCAGCGCTGAAAAACCCGTCGCTATATTGGCCTTTGGCAGCCATGATGAAAACCATTTTGAGCCCGCACAAGATAACTTATTCGTGCTTGATTTTGTGCATGCATTGCAACTTAGGCTATTGGAATTGGCATGAGCGACGAGACGCCTAACACTGAGCAATTAAGTGAGCATTGGCGTACACCCATTCATTTATTTAGTGACTATTTAAAGTACGAAAGACAGTACTCAGAGCACACTGTAAATCAGTATGTTAGCCAACTAAATTTTGCCGCCCTGTATTTTAGTAAATTATGTGACGACTGGTTTGGCGTACAAGGCGAGCATATTCGCCGCTACAGCATGGCGCTTCGCACAAAGCAATTAAGCGGGCGCACCATTAGTTTAAAATTAAGCTGCATTCGCAGTTTGTATAAATTTTTAAAAGCTAAAAACATTGCTCAGCACGCGCATTATCATAACCCGGCACAAGGCATTAAAGGCCCTAAATTTTCTAAGCCATTACCTAAAAATCTCGATGTAGATCAGATGGCAAGCCTACTAGAGATTAACGATGACGACCCATTAGCCATTCGAGATAAGGCAATGATGGAGCTTATGTATTCATCTGGGCTGCGCATTAGCGAGTTAGTTGGCACCAACTTACGCGATATTAACGTCGCAAATGGCGAAATATTAGTCAAAGGTAAAGGTAGCAAAGAGCGCCTCATTCCCGTGGGTCGCAAAGCGCTCACAGCGTTAAAAAACTGGCTCAATATACGAGGGCAATTTGCAAAGCCTGATGAAATGGCGGTGTTTTTAAGCAGTAAAAAAAATCGTATTTCGGTTCGCCAAGTTCGCTTACGTATGCAAGAGTGGGGAATAAAACAAGGTATTAGCTCGCAGGTGCACCCGCATAAACTACGCCACTCGTTTGCCTCTCATATTTTAGAATCATCTGGTGACTTACGCGCTGTGCAAGAATTATTGGGGCACAGTAGTTTATCGGCTACGCAAGTATATACGCATTTAGATTTTCAGCATTTAGCCAAGGTGTACGACAACACCCATCCGCGCGCTAAAAAACAAACCGATTAGGAATGTAATTATGATCCGATTTAATCGTGCTCCTCGCCCTTTCTCAATAATGAGCTTTGATTTAGACGACACCCTATATAACAACCACCCAATAATAAAAGCCGCAGTTAAAGCCCAGCAAGATTATTTAAACGCGCTACCCAGCTACTTACAAAAAGGCCCGAAATACTGGCAACAATGTCGCAACGAGGCCGTATTACAGCTACCAGAGCTTGCTGATAATGTAACTAAATGGCGCCAACATACGCTTCGCTTAGCCCTTTCAAAGCTAGATTTAAGTGATCAAGAAGTACAGCATCATGCCGATGCAGCCTATAACGCCTTTGCCGATGCCCGCAGTAAAATAGTGGTAACCGACGACGTACTAAAGCTGCTAGATAACTTAGCCCAGCACTTTACGCTGATTGCAATAACCAATGGCAATGTTGAAATTGAGCGCTTTAACTTACGCGATAAATTTGCGCTAGTATTACAAGCCGGTATGCACGGTAAAGCCAAGCCCCACGGTACACTGTTTGATAAAGCCGCCGCGCACTTAAACGTGGCAAAAAGTGAAATTTTACACATTGGCGATAGCCTAGATACCGACGTACAAGGCGCTAATAATGCAGGCTGCCAATCGGTTTGGTTAAACGACCAAGGCGCGAATTACAACTACAAAGGTCTTGCCGATGTTGAAATTGCGGATATTCACGCCTTAGCGCACTTTATCAAATAGCCGAAATACAACTAAGAGGTTGCAATGAGCCATTATACCAAGCTAATTACCTTGCTATTAATAGGCTCACTTAGCCTAAACGCTTATTTATTGTGGCCAGAAAAACAGCCTACGGTAAGCGCACAAAATACCAAACCTGCAGACCTAGTTAAAACGCCAAAAAGTAATCTACTCAATCAAGCTCAACAGCAATTTAAGCTACACAAATTTGACGATGCGCTAAATACGTATCAACAACTAAAGCAACACTCGCCCACCCTTGCTCGCACTCTTTACTCTTCGTGGCTCTTGCAATTAAAAACATGGCTAAATACTAACTTATTTCTTAGCGAGCCATTGTTAAACACACTATTAGATCAGGACCCTTACAATACAGAGCTACTTACATTGCAGGTAGATTACTTAATAAATAGTGGGCAAATACAAAATGCAATTATTGCTTTATTTGAACTATACCCAATGTTAAATGAGCAACAGCAAAGCGCTGCAAATGCGCGGTTGGAAAATTTGACTAAAAACGAGCTTCATAGTTTAAGTGAGCAACAAAACTGGCAAACAATTATTGAGCAAACTCAAATATGGCTCGACTATCAAAACGACAATAGTCATTTTTTATACGCACTCGCTCATGCTTATTATCAACTCGAAGACTTTATTAGCGCCTTAACAACTATTGAGCGGATGCCATCAAATCACCCTCTACAAAACGAAGTCGCTGATTTACAAGCAATGATATATAAAGCTCAGTCACAAGATGACTTTATTGCGCTTACCCCCTACGGCGCACATTACATAATTAACGCCGAGATAAATGAATCAATCCAAGCAGAACTAATGCTAGATACTGGCGCAAGTGTTACCTCGCTCTCAAGCGACGTAATCGACCAGCTTTCACCCAGACCGCTTTATTTAGGCGATGTAACCGTAAACACGGCGAATGGGCAAATTAGTGTAAAACGCTACCAAGTTGAGTCTTTTAAAGTAGGGATGCAAATTATTTACGGTTTTGAAGTGCTCAGTATTGAAAACATCCGCGGCCAAGGCTTATTAGGGATGAATTTTTTATCTAGATATAAATTTAATATTAATCAAAAAACAGATGAGTTAGAGTTGAGTGCTAAATAACCTGAACTCTGGATAATAAATCTATCTCAAGCAGCTGTTTCCAGCGCTAACTACGTTGAATTTACTTGCAATAGGCTAGCTATTGGCGCGTAATTTCGCCTTGTTTTCACTGTAAATCTCTGGCTAGAGAAAATAAACATAGATATCACCTTTGATTCAATAGGTTAGTAAATCTCTTAACCAAAGTTCAGGTTAAATAGTTAAAAATGAAGGAAAGAGCATGACCCTAAACGATTTTTTACAGCAACTTGCAGACAACCCTAAAAGCATACAGTTTAACGACACCATGGCGGTGATAGAGGCTAATTACGATTTTACCCCGTGTGGATTTAATAACCACGGGTTACTTAGCTCTGCAAGTGAAAACAACGGGTCTTGCAAAATTTTTGCGTTTGCTAAATTAAACGATTTAAGTAAACACAATACATTAAATTGCTTTGGTAAGTATTACCACGAAGACGTACTACAAAACCCTAAGGGCGAAGATCACATGAACATTCGCACGTTTATGTTAGCACCAGAGGCCACTCCATTTTTAGGCGTTACTTTTGAAGGTGAGCCGCTAAAAGAGAAATAACACTAAGCTGCTAAATTAAAGCGTTTTTTCCATAAAGTAACGCGTACCAGAGCGCGGATAGTTGTTTAGCTGATACTTAACCACGTATCCGCGCTTTTCATAAAAAGGCTTGGCCTGAAAATCAAGCGTATCGAGCTGTGCGGTATTTGCGCCGCGCTCAATAGCGGCAAGCTCAAGCGCATTTAAAAGCTTGCCTGCTAACCCCTTGCCCCGCGCGGTATCGCTACACCAAAGCCAGTTAATCATTAGCCAATTACCAAACACATAACCACTCACGCCCGCAATTAAGCTGCCTTTTTCATCTACAAATTTATAGCCTAATGGCACTTTAGCCGCATCAAAGTGCTGCGCGTTAAATTCAACTATTTTATTACGCAATGCTGAGTTTAATGCATCAGTGTGATCGGCTTGTAATTGGTACATTTTGTACTTCTTAAAAAGCGAATACTAACAAACAAACTTAATTAAAAAAGATTATTTTTACCATAAGGTACTTCTAGTAGATTACTGCTAGTTTTTTCGGGTTGGCCGCACATTTCATCGTATGCACTGGTATGGCGCAGTACCATTTCGCCATAGGCTATTTTTTCAAACCGCTTTTGAATATGCAGCGGGCTGAGCGCTTTTACAAACTCACCATTTTCTTCAGTAACGTAATACTCTACGTTATTTATAATGACAGACACCTGATAGAGCGCCATTTCAAGAGAGTGCGCTACCACTTTTTGTAATGGTTCGTGTTTTTTTAGCTCAGAAAATCTCATACCCATAACAATCGCCTTTTATAAAAAGTAACTTTATAGATACGCACCTTTGCTATAATCGCGATCAAATTATTACATCACTGCCTTTTTAAGCTTATGAGCAATAAAATTCGACTCGCTAAATACATTGCTCACGCTGGTGTGTGCTCTCGAAAACAAGCATCGCGCTTAATAGATGAAGGGGTAGTAACGGTAAATAATCGCCCTGCTAATCATATTGATCACGTTGATGAACAAGACGACGTAATAGTTAAAGGCCAAGTAGTTAAAGGCGCGGCCGACTTAGTTTATTTTGCATACCACAAACCTGTGGGTATTGACTGTAAATTAAATAAAAATGACCCTGCCAGTCTTATTCACTATTTACCTACATTTACTCGTGTTTATCCTATTGGCCGATTAGATAAAGACTCTCGGGGCTTGCTTATTTTGACCAACGACGGTGATTTTTGTAATCAACTTATTCACCCAGACTTCCACCAGCCTAAACATTATTTAGTCACGGTAGATAAACCGATTAATAACGCGTTTTGTGAAAAAATGGCCGCAGGCGTCCCCGTTGATAAGCAAGTAACCTTACCCTGTGAAGTAACAAAAATAGCTGACAACCAATTTAGTATTATTTTAAAGCAAGGGCTTAACAGGCAAATACGTAAAATGGCGCATTACTGCGGCTTTAAAGTAATTGATTTATTTAGAGTGCAATTTAGCGAACTCGCCCTCTCAAAACTAAACCTCCCTGAAAGCCAATATATACAAATCAATAAAACTGATATTTCAAAAACCTAACCTTCGTTTAAATAGCGCACAAAAAAGTTAAAAAATACCCTTGCAAAAATAGATTACAGGTGTAGTCTTAAATTAAAGATTACATTTGTAGGCAATAAAATGATTGAGTTATCAAAAGCAGAATTTGAAGTACTTGACGCACTTTGGATTAATTACCCAGCAACCGCCAGCCAAATAATTGAGCGCTTAAGCTGTGACAAACAATGGCACGAAAAAACCATTAAAACCTTACTGGGTCGATTAGTTAAAAAAGGTGCTCTGTCGTTTGAAAAGGACGGTCGCCAATATATTTATACCCCTTGTATGGAACGCGCCGACTACACCCAAAAAGAAAGCCAAAACTTTATTGAGCGCTTTTTTAGTGGCCGCATAGCGCCGCTGGTAAGCGGCTTTGCTAAATCGGAGCAGCTTTCTCAGCAAGATATAAACGAGCTTAAAAAAGTCATTGATGACTGGGAAAAAAACCAAAAGTAAGGAATTAACATGGTTATTCAAACTGGGTTTAATTGGTTGATTGAACAACAACTATTATTAAGTATTTTGTTTTGTGGATTTATTCTTCTCGAGCGATTTGGTTTAAAAACCCTTGGCGCGCGGTTTGTATACAAGTTAGCGTGGTTACTGCCTGCGGCATTAGTTATCGCTAATTTACCCAATGCGATTAAACCACTGCAAAATAGCAATATTAGCAATATTAGCCATTACTTAATTACCCTTAACCAACCTTTTACACACCAAATGGGGATTAACTGGGCACTTATGTATGTACTTATTACCGCGGGGTTATTAATAGCCAGCTTTATTACACATACTCGTTTTGTTAACAGCCTGCAGCTAACTGAGCTAACACACTTTAACCATACACTTACTACAAGTGCTAAAACTTATATCAGCCAACATGTAGCCACGCCAATGGTGGTGGGTATTTTAAACAGTAAACTAGTGTTACCGAGCAACTATAATACCCAGTTTGATAAAGCCACATTGGCGCTTATTTTAGAGCACGAAAACGTACACATTAAACGCAAAGACAACTTAACAAACGCATTCATGCTGCTACCCACTATTTTACTTTGGTTTAACCCACTTGCTTGGTTTTGTTACGCAAGCATGCGCCGACTACAAGAGCTGACTTGTGATGAACGGGTACTTGCCAATAAAACCACACACCAACACATTTTATACAGTAAAGCCCTAATTAACTGCGCGGCAGCAACGCCCGCAGGCCTAATGGCTTATTCACACTACGGAGATAAAAAAACCATGTTACAACGACTTACCAATATAAAGTACAGCGGCAATCACTCTCGCTTTGCAAAAGGTGGCTTACTGCTAATAGCGGCAAGCATGCTTAGCGGTTTAGCCATTGCAAAACAGCCCCAAGCTGAAATAACGAAAGAGGATCATATTTCACCAACAATACGCATTGAACCACGCTACCCTGCCCAAGCAGCTAAGCAAGGGATTAGCGGCTCGGTAGTATTAAAATACGATATTGCCGCCAATGGCAGAACAAAAAACATCAGCGTAATTCAATCTAAGCCGTCAGACGTGTTTGACAAATCAGCTAAGGAGGCCTTGGCAAAGTGGGAATATAAAATGTCTGAGTCAGGCTTTAATGATGTACTCGTACAGCTGGATTTTGCCATGAACAGCGAGGTTGCTAATACTGATTTAATAGAGCGAATTAAAGTATCGCATTAATACTATTGAGTGATGCAAGAGCACAAAGCAAGCGCCCTTTTAGGTCGCTTGCTTTGTGGTTTTAACAATAAAATTAGATACTCACTACAATCATGGCAATGGCAGTGCCTAAGCCAATAAACCATACTAACGAACGTATAATATCTAGGTTCAACCAATAAAAAATACAATACAAAGTACGCGAAACTATATGAGTAACCGCCAAGGTTTCGGTTACTGCATTTACCGAGTTAGTTCCCAGTACCACCGCAATAGCAACGGCAAACACTGCAAGTGATTCAAAACAATTTTGATGGGCAGCGAGCGTTCGCGCACCAAAGCCCGTTAATTTTGCTTGTTGGGAACGCGGGTGTTTATTATCGTATTGGCCAAGCTTTGCCATAGCAATGGCAACTGGTATTTTTGCAAAATAAGGCATTAATACAGCAAGTAATGCGCATACTACTAATGTTGTCATAATTTATTCTCTTATTTTAAAACCTAGTTATTTAACCAATACATATAACACACATACACAAAAAAGCCGCCCAAACGTTTTTAACATACGCTGGCGGCTAAACAATAACATCATACTTACTATAGCTAAGTTTACCTATAAAGCAGTGCGGCATAATGTCGCAGGTGATGAATATTCAACATCACGCTTAATGCATCGCATTAATAACTAAAGATTGTTAACGTAAAGACCTTATTTTTAATCGACGAATACCATGACTTGGATCTTTTTCACATTTTTAGCCGCCTTTATGCAAGCATGGCGAAATGCCCTACAAAGTAAATTAAGTACACATGCAAGTGTGGCAGGGGTTACCCTTTCGCGTTTTATTTTAGCGGGCCCCATTGCTGCAATGTATTTATATGGCCTCTATCAATATAAAGATACCGCCATGCCTACATTTAATAATGCCTTTTGGGGATTTATTATTGGCGCAAGCGTTATGCAAATACTCGCCACGGGTTTAATGGTAAAGCTGTTTAAAATGAACAATTACGCCATAGGTGCAGGCCTTGCTAAAAGTGAGGCGTTAGTCGCGGCTATTTTAGGGGTGTTGTTTTTTGGCTCTGCGCTTAGCCTTCTTGGTTGGCTGGGTGTATTTTTAGGCGCTATTGCGGTGCTTTTACTTAGCGGCATAACCAGCGTAAAACATTTTGATGCTAAAACAGCGTTACTTGGCCTTGCCTGTGGTACCAGCTTTGCCCTTACATCGCTGTGGGTGCGTGAAGCGAGCTTAAATTCAGGGTTATTATTTCCGCACTCGGCTGCATGGGTTTTACTGTTTGTAATAAGCCTACAAACGCTTATATTACTTGGCTATTTATTACTTAAAGAGCCACACACTCTTGGCAAACTTTGGCAATATAAAGGCATTACAACAGCAATTAGTATTTTTAGTTGTGTAGGCTCTATTGGCTGGTTTAGCGCAATGAGTTTACAGCACGTGGCGTATGTTAAAACGCTTGGTCAGGTAGAGGTATTTTTTACCATGCTAATCGCCGTACTTTGGTTAAAACAGCCACTTAAAAAGCAAGATACCGCGGGCTTAATTTTAATAGCCATTGCCGCTATTTTGGTGATGCTACCAAATTGAGAACATAAAAAACGCAGGCTTTTAAACCTGCGCTACTGTAAAGCTGCTTATAACTTTTAAAGCAAGTGTTAAGAGCTTATTTTTAGCGTTATCACACCGCAAATGATCATCAGTACACCTGCAATACGGCCAAACGTGGCTGCATCACCGTAAAATAATATACCCACTAAAAACGTCCCCGCAGCACCTATTCCGGTCCATACAGCGTAGGAAGTCCCCATTGATATTTGTTTTTGTGCAAGCCACAACATAAAGCCACTGGCCACCATAAATGCAATTGCCATTGCAATACCTTGCCAACGAGTATCAGGGTTTTGCGATACCTTTAAACCTATCGGCCATCCTATTTCAAGCAGGCCTGCAATGATTAAATAAACCCATGCCATTAAACATCTCTCTTTTTCAAAATTACGTCGTATAAATCTTCGCGGCGATCTTTTAAATTGCGCACCGTACCTTCGCTATGAAGAATTTTTAGCTTATCCATATCAAGGTCGCTAAATAATAACATTTCGGTATTAGGTGTGGCTTCATTTAATGTTGCATCGTGTGGGAACGAAAAGTCAGATGGCGTTAGCACAGCTGATTGCGAGTACTGTACGTCTAAGCTTTCTACTTCAGGTAAGTTACCCACTGAGCCTGCAATAACCACGTAACATTCGTTTTCGATTGCGCGCGCTTGTGCACAATGGCGAACCCGTAAATAACTATTTTTAGTGTCGGTCCAAAACGGCACAAAGAGTATATCAAGCCCTTGTTTTGCTAATATGCGCGAAAGCTCAGGGAACTCTACATCATAACAAATCTGAATACCTACTCGCCCAGCATCGGTATCAAACACGGCAATTTTGTCGCCGCCTTGAATCACCCAGTCATTTTGCTCATGCGGGGTGATGTGTATTTTGCGCTGCTCGTCTATTTTACCGCTACGGTGGCATAAGTAACTTACGTTATAAATTTTATCGTCTTCGGCAAGGGGCATAGAGCCGGTAATAATATTAGCGTTATATTCTATCGCCATACGCGACATCGCATCACGGAATGTCTCTGTATATTCGGCTAAATAGCGAATTGCCTCAGTTTGATTACTTTGTTCAGTAAGTCCCATTAGTGGCGCGTTAAAGAACTCTGGGAATAATATAAAGTCACTTTTATAATCAGAGACTGTATCAACAAAGTATTCCACTTGTTTAAGTAGCTCTTCAACCGACTCAACACAACGCATTTGCCATTGCACCGCGCCTACCCGCACAATCGATTTAGTCGATTCGAGTACCGTATCGGTTGGTTCGTACATTATGTTATTCCACTCAAGTAACGTGGCGTAACCTACTGACTCTTGATCCTCTGGCAGATATTTTTTAAGTAACCGCTTTACCTGAAAATCGTTAGAAAGCTGAAAACTTAAAATTGGGTCGTAAAGCTCTTTTTGGTCAACCTTTTCAATGTATTCCATTGGCGTCATTTCACTGCTGTGATTGTAATAACGTGGAATACGCCCACCGGCTAAAATAGCGCGTAAGTTATATTGGCGGCACAATTCTTTACGAGCATCGTATAATCTACGCCCTAAGCGCATGCCTCGGTGGGTTTCGCTAATGGCTACATCTAAACCGTATAGCGCATCACCATCGGAGTCACTAAATACACGGTCGTGGCCATCAGCTATATCTTCGTACGTATGCGGGTTTGAAAAACGCGCATAGTCTACTTGCACGCTTAGTGCTAAGCCCACCAGCACACCATCATCTACAATGCCTATTTGCCCTTCAGGAAACTGATCAATCAATCTAAAAATAGTATGGCTTGGCCACGCGCCACCTAAATCTGGGTAAGCCTGATCCATTAAGGTTTTAATTTGCGGATACTGCTCTTTTGTTAGATTACAAATTTCTAGGTGGGTTTTTTCTGCCGACATACACAACTCCTTTGGGCATAATAAAATAAAAGCCGAATGTAGCTTAAAGTACACTCAGCTTTGTATCATGTTTTTTACGTTACGCGTACTACTTTAAGCTGCGATAAAAAAGTGTAGTCACTTTCTCTTTTGGCAACCAGCCTGCGTACTTAAGATTAAGCGTGGCCAGCGGATCGGCTTTTAGTACTTGCTCTAAGCTTGTATTATTTTGCATTGCATTTAGCATTAAATCTTTAGCTTTTTTAACAAGTTTAGCATACGTTACTAGCCCTGAACGGTCACTTACCGGTCCATGCCCGGGTATCACTATAGTGCGCTCGTCTATTTGCTTAATAACGTCATTTACGGCTGCAAGTATTCCGTCAACACTGCCGCCGCTATCTACATCAACAAACGGCAAGCTGCCAAAATTAAAGTAAATATCGCCCATGTGCACTATGTTATCGTTATTAAAAAATATCACCGAGTCACCATCGGTATGTGCGCGGGCATAGTGCACTACATGGGCGTGTTCGTTATTAAAATGCAGCTTTAAATCGTGGCCAAAACTAATACGTGGCAAATAATCTGAATTTGCTCCGTGTTTTTCTTCTAATCGCTTATGAACGTTATCGTGCGCAATAACGTGCGCACCGGCTTTGGCAAAGTTTTCGTTGCCACCAGTGTGATCCCCATGATGGTGCGTATTAATTACAAACTCTGCACTACCGGGTTTTAAATCACTAATGGTTTTTTTAATGTCGTCTGAGAGCTTAGCAAATTGGTCATCAATAATGTAAATACCATCGTCCCCAACACTTGCGGCAATGTTACCGCCTTGGCCAAACAGTACATACACACTGTCGCTTAGTTTTTCTGCCGTTACCGGGTTTTCATCTGCATGTGTTGCACTGCTAAGTAATAAGCCTGTTATTAATGCGGGTAGTATTTTTTTCATTATTTTTTACCTGTTATATGAATTAATAAATATAGAACGTGTTTAGTTATATTTTAGTTCATTGAGCGGGCTCTATTATTATTTGATGTATAAGCGTTTGTGGTAATAAAGGCGTGTGTTTACCTTCAATGTAGTCACTAAACCCCGCACGGTAAAACGCGGATAGCGGATGCCCCGACTGCCCACCGGGCACTGCCATAATGGCGTTTTCTAAATGCCCAGGTTGTGCAATAAAGCGCTGCGATGCACCAAAGCTTTTGCCTTGTACGGCGGGCATGTAGCTATCACCAAAACCTGGCGCTACAGGCATATTTAAAAGCTTAGCCAATATGGGCATTTGTTTAGCAAACGGGTGCTCAATATTAAGTGCATTTACTTTACCCCACTGCCAATTTTGCACGTTATCCCCGTACTCAGACCTAAGTGCTGTCACTGTTTGGTTAAATGCACCTGATAACTGCTCATCCCAACTTTTATACTCAGGGTTTACCCACGAATCGGGCCGTGTATTAATAAGCTGCCATATTGCCGGCTCAAGATCGCGTTTTACGTATTTAAGCGTAGCGTCTTGCTCATTGAGTGTGTGCTCCATACTTGCAAATACGATATTAATTAATGTGCTGCGGTAGTGTTTAACTAAGGTATAACCTACCGAGCTTGCACATGCACACTGCTGCCAGTTTTCAAGTGCACTTATGTACTGTGCGTTTTTGGTTTTGTCTTTTTTAAGTTGATTAAGTAGCAATGTGTGCCAAGGCGTTAAAAAGCGGGCTTGGTTATCGAGCTGTAACGCGTAAAAGTCGCTCTCAGCAAAGGTTTGTTTTTCAAATAACCTATCACGTATTTGGCTCGAACGAGCGCCTAGTGCATAACCACCGTTACCAAAACGGGTATTATCAGTGGCCGACACAACGCGCGAATTGCCTGTCCATAATCGTCCATTTTTCGGGTTTTTAACATAGGGGCGTTGATGCTCATTTTGCTGCCAGTCGGGTGAGTACTCATGTGTATTCACACTTAGCTCACTCGGCGTTTTACGTGCCGGTATAGCGCCAATATGTTGCCATGCAGCACTGCCTTGGCTATCTACCACCATTAAATTTTGCACCGGAATACCCACATTGCTCGCTATTGCTAATGCATCATCAACCGTATTTGCTTGTTCAAGTTTTACTAATTCCATATCAACGGCATAAGGCTGATGCGCCGCCCAACTAAGTGCATAAGGCTTTTTATTAATATATTTTACTGGGCCGTATTCGCTTAAAGTTAATACGTAGTTTTCTACCTCATCATTTGGTAGCGCTATTGGCTCATTTACTTGCCATGTTTTACTGTCATCATTTAGCGCTATCCAATCGGCGGTATCTATATAGCCATTAGTAAAGCCCCACGCTATTTTATTATTGCTACCCACCACAATAGCGGGTGCGCCAGGGAGTGACACGCCAGTTACCTGAACTTGCTCGCCATTTTGTTGGTAATTAAGCTGCGCTCTGTACCAAATAACCGGCACCGCCATAGATAAATGCATATCATCAGAGAGCATGGCTACACCCGTTTGTGTGTGCGCGCCGGTTACTGCCCAGTTATTGCTACCGCGCTCTTGATTTACCTGAATATTTTTAACCGTGTGCTGTGCTTGCGCTGGTAGCTGAGGAATGGTACCTGTAAACGAGACAAGCTTACTGCCATCAAGCGCCGCTTGGTATTGGCTAGGTTGTGTTAAAAAATCAACCGTTTTTTGCCCGTATGCTTGCTCAATGTGTATAAGGGCTTCATCGCGCTCAAAGGTGGCACTTTGTAAATCAAGATACATGCTAAATATAACTAATAAGCTGTCTTCACTTTGCCAAGGTTTTTGCGCTGCGCCTGCGAGTAAATACTCAAAGCTTGCAAAGCCAACTTGTGCCAGTCCTTCGTTTACACCTTGTGCGTAGCTGTTTAACAGTTGTTTATCACTTTCGGGTAAGGTGTTTAATATAGCGCGGCTGCGTTTACGCAATTGATGAAAGCGCATTTTTTTATCAAGCCCAAGGGCCGCTTTACCAAATAACTCACTAAGCTCACCTGCGGCGTTACGTCTTAATAAGTCCATTTGAAAAAAACGGTCTTGCCCGTGTGCATAACCTAACCCGTATGCAGCGTTATGGCGGTTTTCGGCCTTTATAACCGCCTGCCCTAGTTCATCACGCGAAATAGTAACCGGTTTATTAATTGCTGTGCTTTGGCCTTTACCATCAAGCGTGGGCACACTTAAACTTAATACACCGTACACCAGCGCTGTACCTGCTAATCCTAAAACCACAATGAGCAATACTAGCCATTTGATTACTTTAAACATTAATATGTCCTTTACACTATTTGTTGCACATATAATAACCATAGTTTTATTAAATAATAATGTTCTTACTCGCAAAGGGTGAAATAAACATCAAAATCCACGATAATAACCATTCCACATTTTGTGCAGATCTAGTTGAGACTCATATGACTGAAAAAACATTTATCAAAGGTAAAGACCGCGACCTAGAATCGTCTATCTCTACCATGCAAAACAAGCTAAAAGCGCTAAACATCAATATTGAAGAGGCACTTTGGCTTAACCCTGTAGCTAACTGTTATTCAGTTCATATAAAAGACAGCGACTGCGGTGTTATGTTTACCAATGGTAAAGGGGCAACCGATAAAGCATCTATCGCCTCTGCGCTCGGTGAATACTTTGAACGATTAAGCTGTAATTACTTTTTTGCCGACTTTTATTTAGGTGAAGAGTTTGCAAACAGCGACTTTACTCATTATCCAAATGAAAAATGGTTTAAAGTTGAAGGCAATGAAGTACCAGAGGGCATAATGGACGAAAGCCTTTGGGATTACTTTGACCCAGAGCGTGAGCTTAATGCATCACACCTTTTTGATTTTAACTCAGGTAATAACGAGCGCGGCATTTGTACACTGCCATACACGCGCCAACGCGATAACCAAGACGTATACATTCCGGTAAACGTGATTGGTAATATTTTTGTTTCTAACGGCATGAGCGCAGGTAACACTAAATTTGAAGCTCGCGTACAAGGGCTATCAGAAGTATTTGAGCGCGCCATTAAAAACCGCATTATCGCTGAAGGGCTTTGTTTACCTATCGTCCCTGAAGAGGTTGTAAAGCAATACCCTAAAATTCACGAAGCGTGTGAAGAGCTGCGCAGCCATGGTTTTCATTTACGTATTGCCGATGCATCACTTGGCGGTAAATACCCTGTAATGAGCGTAACACTTATTAACCCTGTTGATGGCTCTGTTTTTGCCTCTTTTGGTGCTCACCCGTCATTTGAAGTTGCCCTTGAGCGTACGGTTACCGAGCTATTACAAGGACGTCGCCTTGATCAACTTGATGTATTCCAACCGGCTACGTTTGATAACGATGAAGTAGCAACACCTGAAAACATTGAGCTGCACTTTATCGACTCAAGTGGGTTAATCTCGCATGACTTTTTCCGCGCTGACGCAGACTTTGACTTTGTGCATTGGGACTTTAGCGGTACAACAGAGCAAGAATACAACTTCTGTACTGACTTAATTCACAGCATGGGCCACGACATTTACATTATGGATTACACACACTTAAACGTGTATGCATGTCGTATTTTAGTACCAGGGATGTCAGACATTTACCCAGTTGATGAACTAATTTGGCGTAACAACAACGAAGGCGCTAAATTCCGTGAAGCATTCCTATCGCTTGATCAGTACGATGCGCAGCAGTGGATGGACATTTACGATAGCCTAGAAGAAGCAGGCCACAGCGATATTATTCGTGCTGCTGAATTTATTGGCCTTGCCACCGATGCCGACACACCATGGCATACACTGCGTATTGGTGAGCTTAAAGCGCACTTATGTTTAGCCGCAGGCAACGAAGAAGCCATTGATTGGGTAGACTGGATACTACACACAGGCCAAGTAAACGAAGAGGCAATGCGTCATTTTCGCTGTTTAAAAGCCATTCTTGAAATTAAATACGATAACGAGCGCAACTACGCCGACTACCAAGATGCACTAGGTTTAATGTTTGGCAGCGATAACGTAACGCTTGCTATTGAAATAGCAGAAGGCCGTAAATTATTTAATGGTTTAACCTTCCCTGGTTTATCGCTTGAAGGCTTTAAAAAACATGCAGCACTACTTGATGGTTACCGTAAATTACATGTCGCTAAACAAAATCATTGGGCACGAGAAGTAACCGACGCTTAATGCTTAAACTACTAATTATAAAAATAAAACGGCGCTAATTTATCAGCGCCGTTTTTATTTATGCAATAAATTAGCTATAGTTAAATTGCCTAAAATAACAGCATGACTTAGCCAATGCCGCCAAAAAATAACAATAAAAAAAACACTACCAGCAACTATAAGCTGACCTTTTGGTTATCGCTTACGCTAATAATATTAGTAAGCATTGTACTTGATAGAATTAACTACAATCGCGCAAAAGACGCCCACCGCCTACAAATTTTATCTCAGGTAAGTACGTATCGTGCACAACTCGAAGCCACCTTGGTATCAAACATTCAGCTAGTTCGTGGATTAGCAGTTGCTATATCAGCTGAACCCGAGTTACAGCAAGCACGGTTTGAACAAATTGCTGCGCCTTTGTTTAAAACCTCCAGTGAATTGCGCCATATTGGCGGTGCACCCGACATGATTGTTCGTATGTCTTACCCACTCAAAGGTAACGAAAAAGCCATTGGTTTAAACTTTTTAGAAAACAAAAACCAGCGCCTAGACGCCATTAGAGCCCGTGATACAAATACCATTGTTATGGCAGGGCCACTTAAGCTCGTACAAGGCGACATTGCCCTTATTGCCAGAGTGCCTGTTTATATCCCACCTGATAACCGCTTTTGGGGGCTATTATCGGTGGTACTCGATATTGAAAAAGTCTATAAAAATTCAGGCATAAAAGAGCTTGAAAAAAACTACAACATTGCTATTCAAGGGCGTCATGGTTTAGGTAAAAAAGGCGAGTTTTTTTATGGCAATAGTAATATAACTACACAAGAGCCGCTTGACTTTACGCTTAATTTTCAAGGTGGCAGCTGGCAATTATACGTAGCACCTAAAAAAGGCTGGAGCCCAGCGCTTTCAACTATATGGCCGCTTAGAATCGCCATTATAATTATTTGCGGATTACTAATATGGGCGTTCTTATTCTTTTTAAAAATGCTAAACCGCCAACAGCAAAACGAAAAAATGCTGGAGGCAATGAGTGACCTTGCACAAATTGGGGCATGGTCGTTTAACCTAGAAACCAAACAAGTTTATTGGTCAGAAGTAACCAAAAAAATATTTAAATATCCTCTAAATAAACAACCGCCTTGGCCAGAAGATTTACATTATTTTAAAGCGGGTGAAAGCCGCCTACTTATTGCTGAACTAATAGAGCAAGCAATTAAGGAAGGAAAAAGCTATGAAACTGAGCTAGAAATAATTGATGCAAAAGACCAAGAGATTTGGGTACTTGTTCACGGTGAAGCTGAATACAAAAATGGCCGTTGCATCAGAATATTTGGCTCTATACAAAATATTGATATACGTAAACGCACCGAACTAGAAAACGGAAAGATTGCCCTTCATAACGAAATTTTGGCATCTCTCACTGCTAATGAATTGATATTAAGTGGGCAACTTAGTCAATCTAAAGATGTTATTACCCAATCTATATGCCAAGCCTTAAATATAGAGCAAGCCAGTATTTGGTTTTTTAACGATGACAAGTCTCAACTAAGCCCGATAGCCTCATTTAATGTTGAGAATAAAGTTGGCAACACTAATTCATCATGGTCTCGCGCTAGTGCCCCCGATTTTTTTGAGACATTGGAAAAACAAGCGGTATTTAGCGCAATCAATGCACAACATAACCCTTTGCTATCTCCACTGAATAAGCATTACTTACAACCACTACAAATTAACGCCATGCTGTGCGTTATCATACCTGCAGGCAATGGTACCATTGGGATTGTTTGCGCAGAACAATGCGTATCTATGCGTCCGTGGTCACGCAATGAAGAAAGCTTTTTAATTGCCATTGCTGCTTTAGTGGGCAGTCTGCATTCAAGCCAGCAACGTATTGAAACCGAGCAAGAGTTAGTTACCGCCAAAGAAGCTGCAGAGCAAGCAGTAATGGCTAAAAGCGAATTTTTAGCCAGTATGAGCCACGAAATAAGAACCCCTATGAACGGCGTACTGGGCATGCTAAATATTATCAAACGCACCCAACTTAACCAGCAGCAAGAGCACCACATTGAACTTGCACAGTCGTCTGCTCAATCGCTGTTAAATATAATTAACGACATTTTAGATTTTTCTAAAATTGAAGCTGGTAAGCTCGATATAGAAAATGTGCAATTTAACTTACCTAAATTACTTGGTGAAGTGGTTGAGTCGTTTGCGCTTAAAGTGGAGCAAAATAATACCAACCTCATTTTAGATGCCACCCAAATTACTATCAGCGAAATAATTAGCGATCCGAATAGGCTACGTCAAATTTTAAATAACCTGATTGGCAATGCCGTTAAGTTTACTATTGATGGGCAAATTTTGGTGACTGCGCAAATTGATGAAACTACCGATGGCAGTTTTTTACATTGCTCTATTATTGATACCGGCATAGGAATAGACGCAGAAAAACAAAAAACCTTATTCGACTCATTCACTCAGGCCGATGCCTCAACCACCCGCCAATTTGGCGGCACGGGCCTAGGCCTTGCTATTGTTAAGCAGCTTTGTGAACTAATGGAAGGCGAGGTAAGCGTAACCAGTATGCTAAATGAGGGCAGTACTTTTTCGTTTTCTATAAAAATACAGCCACGCCTAACTAAAGCGCAAGATTTACCCAGCCACTTAATTAATAACAAACATATTTTAATTATTGATACCTGTACTCTTAACGCCAATATTGCCGCCAAACAATTACGCGTTTGGGGCGCACACGTTAATATTTTAAGTGACTATAGCGGCATCATTAATTATTTTGATAACTGCGATACCCAGCCAGATGCATTACTGGTCGATTATCATTTTTTTGAGCAAGCTGCGCACCCACAAATAAATACATTAAAAAACCGAGTAACCACCAAGCAAAGCAAACTGGTTGTTATGGCACCGATGAGTTATTCGCAAGAGCATAACAACATTGGCATAAATATAGACTGCCTGATATTTAAACCGCTCACCCCGTCAGATTTATTTGATTCACTCACTAACGATAAATTCATTGAGCAACAACAGCGCCAAGCACAACTGCAAAATGAGTTAACCGAAAAGCCCAAAGAAATATCAGCGCACGCGCAAGTGCTTTTAGTAGAAGATAACAAAGTAAATCAGGTAGTGGCCTCAGCGTTGTTAAAACAAGTTGGGCTTACCTTTGATATTGCACAAAACGGCCAAGATGCACTAGATAAGCTCAACAGCAGCCCAGACAAAAAATACCAGTTAGTTTTAATGGACTGCCAAATGCCCGTGATGGATGGTTATCAAGCTACGCAAGCTATACGCGAAGGCAAAGCGGGCAAACATAATAAACATATTACAATCATTGCGTTAACAGCAAACGCAATGCAAGGTGATAAAGAGAAGTGCCTAGATGCAGGTATGAACGATTATTTAACCAAACCTTTAGATTCCGCAGCACTAGAGCCTAAATTACAACAATGGCTTGGTACACAATAAAGGTGTAAGCTAAAAATACTGTTTATTAATAAAGAAAAGCCATGCATTTATCAGCAAATCAGCAGCGCGTTATTGGCTGCCTTTTAGAAAAGCAAAGCACTACACCTGAGCATTATCCACTATCGTTGAACGCACTGACGAATGCGTGTAACCAAAAATCAAATCGAGATCCGGTTGTAAACTTGAGCGAAAGTGAGGTGCAACAAACACTTGATGAGCTTATAAGTCAGCGCCTTGTAACGCTAGACGAAGGGCTATCGGGGAGAGTTAATAAATACGACCACCGTTTTTGTAATACAGAATTTAGTAGTTTACAGTTGAGTACGCAACAGCGAGCAATACTATGTTTACTGCTACTGCGCGGTGCTCAAACACCCGGTGAGCTAAGAACGCGCAGCGCTCGCCTAGCTGAATTTACAAACGTAAGCGAAGTAGAAACAGCCCTGAACGCTCTAGCAAAAGATGACTATGTCACAAAGCTTGAGCGTGAGCCCGGCAAACGAGAAAGTCGCTACATGCACCTTTTTGCTGACCCAGCAATAGCGCCAAGCCCAGACTCGGCTCCGCAAGTCACAGAAGTTAAAAACGATGAAATTAACGAGTTACTTGCAGAAATTGAGGAACTAAAAGCCGAGCTTAGCCGTATAAAAGCACATTTAGGACTTTAATTAATAACCACTAAACCAGATAATGTAAGCCTATTTAAAAACTACTTATTAAATAACAAGGAGCTGGCCATGCGCGCCGAAATTATGGCTGAAATGAAAGTTCAGCCAACTATTGATGTAAACGCCGAAATTACCCGTCGAGTTAACTTTATAAAAGCACGCTTAGTGGCAGCCCATAGTGTATCGCTTGTACTTGGCATTAGCGGCGGTGTTGACTCATCGACCTGCGGGCGCTTGTGTCAATTAGCAGTAGATGAACTAAACGCAGAGCAAAACACGAATAAGTATCAATTTATTGCAGTTCGTTTGCCATACGGTGTACAAGCAGATGAAGACGAAGCGCAAATGGCCGTTGATTTTATCAAGCCAAGTAAGCGCATGACCGTAAACGTAAAACCTGCTGCAGATGCATTACACGAGCAAGCTATGGCAGCTGTAGTAGGCAGTGGTGAAGAGCTACCAGAGCAAGCTAAGATTGACTTTGTAAAAGGTAACGTAAAGGCGCGCCAACGCATGGTAGCGCAATACGAAATAGCGGGCTTTTGCCAAGGCCTAGTTGTGGGCACCGATCACAGCGCTGAAAACATAACCGGTTTTTACACCAAATTTGGTGATGGCGCATGTGATTTAGCCCCATTATTTGGCTTATCAAAACGTCAAGTTCGTGCACTTGCAACAGCCTTAGGTGCGCCAGAGCTACTAGTAACAAAAGCCCCTACAGCTGATTTAGAAAGTGACCGCCCAGGCCTCACTGATGAAGAAGCGTTAGGACTGAGCTATGAGCAAATTGACGACTTTTTAGAAGGTAAGCCGGTCGCTGCAGAGGTTGAGCAAAAGCTAACTGACATTTATGTTCGCACTCAGCATAAGCGCCAACCCATTCCGACTATTTACGATGATTTATAATGGCTCAACAGCTAGTGCTGCGTATGCACTAGCTGATCTATTTGCCGTAATGTTACGTAAAGATTTATAGTTAATATTAACGCCTGCCAAAGAGAAAACTGCATTACATGACATCTCCTATTTTAATAACAGGCGCTGGTCAACGTATTGGCCTTGCGCTTGCTAAGCACTTTTTATCGCAAGGCCAAGCTATTATTATTACCTATCGTACGCGCCACGATGCAGTCAACTACCTAGCACAGCATGGCGCCGTATGCATACACGCCGACTTTAGCAGCGACGCCGGTATAACTAGCTTTATTGAAACCCTTAAACAGCATACGCATTCTTTACGTGCCATTGTGCATAATGCCTCAAGCTGGGACTGCGAAGCCAACAATCCCGATTTTTCTAGTCTATTTGATAACATGATGCGCATTCATGCCAAAACACCGTATTTAATTAATAATGCCTGTGCACAACTATTAATGGCATACCAAGCTGATACTTGCACACCGGCTGACATTATTCATCTTACCGATTACGTTGTTGAAACAGGTAGCCCAAAACACATTGCCTATGCTGCAAGTAAGGCTGCACTTGATAACTTAACCAAGTCGTTTAGCGCTAAGTACGCACCAAACATAAAGGTAAATTCGGTTGCGCCATCGTTGATTATTTTTAATGAACATGACGATGAAGCTTATCGTGCTAAAACCCTTAAAAAATCATTAATGGGAATAGAGCCTGGTTGCCAAGAAATAATAAATAGTATTGATTTATTACTGCGCAGCCACTACATCACAGGCCGCGCTTTGCCTGTAGATGGCGGCCGCCATTTAAAGTAAAACACACATTAAAACTGAGAAATTTATGCATGACGAATTAAAGCAAAGCTACCAAAACATTATTACCGCTGTGGGTGAAGATGCAGGCCGAGAAGGCCTTCTCGATACACCAAAACGTGCAGCAAAAGCCATGGAGTATTTAACAAAAGGGTATCGTCAAACGCTTGATGAAATTACCAATAATGCGGTATTTAGCTCAGACGCAGACGATATGGTACTGGTACAAGATATAGAGCTTTACTCTATGTGTGAACACCACCTATTACCTTTTATTGGACGTTGTCATATTGCGTATATTCCCGATGGTAAAGTACTAGGTTTATCTAAGTTTGCGCGCATTGTTGATATGTTTGCACGACGCTTTCAGATACAAGAGCAGCTTACTCATCAAATTGCTAAAGCCGTTGAGGAAGTAACCGGCGCTAAAGGCGTGGGTGTTATTGTTGAAGCTAAACATATGTGTATGATGATGCGCGGTGTCGAAAAGCAAAACTCAAGCATGCGTACTTCTGTAATGCTGGGTAACTTTAGAAGTGACTCTAAAACGCGTAACGAGTTTTTACAGCTTATTAAGGGTTAAATTATGGCCAACGCAATTATTAACGTAACCAACTTACGCTTACGTACATTTATTGGCTTTAACCCTGAAGAGCGGGAAAAAAAGCAAGATGTAGTGATTAATTTAGAAATTCACTACCCTGCAGATGAAGCCTGTAAAACAGACGAAGTAGATCAAGCGCTTAACTATAAAGTGATCACCAAAGAAGTGATAAGCCTAGTAGAGCAAGGACACTTTTTGTTGCTTGAAAAGCTGGTTGCCGAAATACTTGCAGTATGCCATACACACCCAAGCGTGCATTACGCCAAAGCCAGAGTAGATAAACCACATGCACTGCGTTTTGCTGACTCAGTTTCGCTCACGCTTGATTGGTCAAAGTAACTTTACATAACAGCTTGAGCACCACTGGCAAGGGCGATAACGGCTAAATACCGCACGCCTTTGCCAATGCTCACTAATAATAAAAACAGACTAAAGCGCACTTTAAATATGCCGCCAATTACCGTTAGTGGGTCGCCAACAACCGGCAGCCAAGCAAACAATAAGCTATATACGCCATATTTTTTAAACTGAGATTGTGCTTTAACTATCCCCTGCTCAGAGACCGGAAACCACTTTTTGTGCTTAAAACGCAGCACATGAGTCCCCAACCAATAATTAACACAACTTCCCAGTACATTACCTAACGTAGCGGCTAACCACAGCAGCCATACATTAGCTTTTGCTTGGCTGATCATAGTAACAAGTACCACCTCTGAAGAGCTTGGTAATAAAGTCGCGGACACAAACGCACTAAAAAATAAGGTGATATAAAGCATAATGCCCTTAGGCTAAACGTAAAAACCCAGCTTATAGCTGGGTTTGCAGAATAATAGCTAACGCTTTATTTTATCAAATTTAAACTCAGCGGGTAATTAAACTCTTTGCCTTCGTTGGCTTTAATACTGGCTAGAACCACCATAATAAACGAAAAAATAGCCACAAGGGGCAGCAAAACCAAGCCTATTACAGCAAACACAAGTAAAAAACATACAAAGTAAGCTATAGCCATAGTAATTTGAAAATTAAGCGATTTTTTACCGTGTAAATCGACAATTGGCATTTCATCTTTTTTTATAAGCCATACCACTAACGGCCCAAGTATAGAGCCAAACGGAATTACAAAACCGGCTACTGCACTTAAATGACAAAGCATAGCCCATGTTTTTTCGTCTTTTGATAACGGCTCAAGCTGTTGATTTTCTTCCATTACGCTCTCCTTTTTAGTTATTACATACTGCCTTTTTATTGAGCAGGTGTCTATAAATCATAACTATATTGTTAAATATCACACCCTAACCCGCTGTGATAAAAAAGTGATAACTTTGTGAGAGTTTCTTGAGGTGGTTATTCAATACTTAACCTGAATCATCACTTACAGGAAATAATAATGAAAACATCAGCACTTACACTTGCCACTCTTTTAGCCGTAGCAAGCCAAACAACACAAGCTGCAGAGCTTGATTTAGAATTGACTAATTTAACCCAAGGTATTCACTTTACCCCTGTGCTAATAACAGCGCACGACGCTGAAGATAAATTGTTTGAAGTAGCAACCGAAGCTTCTACAGCGCTACAAACAATGGCTGAGGGCGGTAATATTGCCGAGCTAATGGCTCAAGCAAGTGCAGCGGGTAGTGATATGGCAGCAAATCCAGCTGAAGGATTGCTTGCCCCAACGGCCTCTGCCTCTGCCACCCTTATGACAGCAGACACTAACGAATACCTTTCGCTTACTGCCATGCTATTACCTACCAATGATGGCTTTGTTGGGCTTGATAGCTGGAAAATCCCAACCGAAGCAGGTACCTATACAGTATATCTAAATGCCTACGATGCAGGTACTGAACAAAACAATGAGTTAGTAGTTGAAGGCTCAGGCGCGCCTGGTACACCGGGGATCCCAGCAGCACCAGGGGGTGATGCAGGTACAGGCGGCGCAGGTTTAACCAGTACTGATAGCAATGTGAATGTACATATTCATCCGGGTAATTTAGGTGATGACGACTTAAACGCCGGTAGCAGTGATTTAAGTAACACCGTTCACAGATGGTTAAACCCAGTTGCAAAATTAACTGTGACGGTTAAATAGGAGAGTTAATTATGTCATCTCTTTCTAATTTTAAAAAAAGTGCGCTTATTTTAATGCTAGCCACTACGCTAGCGGCATGTAGTGACAACGACAATAGCGACCCAATTGAAGATCAAGAACCTGTCGTTGTTGTTGAGCCGGAACCTGTAGTGTATGAGTTTACGATTACCTTTAGTAACTTAACGGCTGGACAACCCCTATCGCCACTTTCTGTTATTGCATTTGATGAAACCGCACCATGGCAATTTGGTGAAACAGCCTCCATAGGCTTAGAAATGATTGCAGAAAGCGGCGCTAACGAAGAGTACCTTAGTGATGAAAATGCACTTGCTTCAGCCTCAGCAGAAGGCCCTATTGGCCCTGGCGAAACGACGTCTGTAACGCTATCGGTTGAAGCGCAAGATGTACTTAATTTGTCTTTTGCTGCCATGCTTGGGAATACAAATGATGCTTTTACCGGTCTTAGTTCTATAGATGTATCTACATTAGCAGTAGGCGATACGCTAACGCGCACCACCTTAGCTTATGATGCAGGTACAGAGGCAAATACCGAAACGGCTGAAACTGTGCCAGGCCCGGCTGCAAATGGCGAAGGGTTTAACGAAATACGCGACGACATTATTGATTTAATAACAATGCATCCAGGTGTTGTGTCTAATCAAGATGGGCTATCAACTTCTGTACTCGGAGCAGGGCAAAAATTTGATAACCCTGTCTCTAAAATAATGATTGAGCGCACACAGTAATAACCAGCTTGTAATGGGGATGTGAGGAGACATGGAGGTCCCTTTTTTTTACGAGGTTAATACATGCGTCACGAAAAAATACTGGTAGTAGAAGACGACAGAGAAATAGGTCAATTAATAACAACTCAACTTACCACGCTAAATCTACATGTTGATCATGTTATAAGCGCTGAGCTTGCACTTAAAAAGATAGCAAAACAGCCTTACGGGCTTATTTTATTAGATATAAATCTGCCGCAAATGGATGGCTTAAGCCTATGCCGTAAAATTAAAGAGCACTACCCTACCATTTCCGTTATTTTACTTACCGCGCTGAGTAGCGATATGGACCGTGTAATTGGGCTTGAAATGGGCGCAGATGATTATATTTGTAAACCCTTTTTTGCTCGCGAATTACAAGCACGCGTAAAAACACAGTTGCGCCACAGAGCACAATTACTCGCCATTCAAAATAACGACAATGAACCAGTGCATAATGAACAAACATTAAGTGTAGGTTCGCTAAACATTGAATTTAGCTCACACCAAGTTTATTTAGATGAGCAAGCGCTTAATTTAACCGCTACCGAGTTTGATCTATTGGTTTATTTTGCCCGTCACCCTAACCATGTATTTAGTCGCCAGCAACTATTAGATAAAGTGTGGGGATACCAACATAGTGGCTACGAGCACACGGTTAACTCACATATCAACCGTTTACGCGCCAAGCTTGAGCAGCACCATCAAGCCCCCTTTATAGAAACCGTATGGGGTGTAGGCTATAAACTCAACCCTAGTCAGCTTGGGTAACTTTTATGTTCAATTTGTCTTTATATCAAAAGCTAGCTATCTCTTTGGTAATTATTTTTTGTTTTATTTGTGCACTTGTTTATAGCTGGAGTAAACAGCTAGAACTAAACTCCAAACACCATGGTGAGCAAAACCTGCACTTAGCGCTGGCCGAACACTTAGTTCAAGATAACCCACTTATAAAAGAGGGGGTTTACGATTACAAAGCCCTTGAAAACCTATTTCATACCTTAATGCTATTAGGCCCCGCATTTGAGTTTTATTTTGTTGATGAAAACGGCAAAATCCTTACTTATTCAGCTGAGCCCGGTAAGGTAAAACGCACACACATTAATTTAGCGCCCCTTAAAACATTAATAAATAATCCTGATGCGGCCCCTATATATGGCGATAACCCACGCGATCAAAATCAACAAAAAATATTTTCTGTCGCTCCTGTGTTTAATAACGACACATTGCAAGGGTACCTGTATGTCATTATTGGTGGAGAAGCTTACGATACTTCACTTAATAATATAAAAAGTAACGACCGATTATGGCTTGCAGCATTGTGGCTAACATCGGCCTTAGCATTTTTACTGATTGCGATGCTTATTTTACTACGCTTTTTTACTAATCCAATTCAACGTTTAGCTCGCGATGTGAGTAATATTGAAGCCGCAAATTACAGCTTAACAGACACTAAGCTAAGTCACTTTTCGACCCAAAAAAGTAACGAGGTGCATAGCCTAGGCCGAAGCATACAAGCCATGGTGACCCGTATTAATGAGCAATTTAAGGCACTTGAGCAAAGCGATAAACAACGCAAAGAGCTACTGACTCATTTATCTCACGACTTACGTACACCGCTTGCTTCTTTACAAGGCTTTTTAGAGGTACTTAATCAATCTGGTTCGCAGCTAAGCGCTAATGAGCAACAAGAGTACTTACACGTTTCACTCAACAATTGCGCACAACTTAAACAACTTATTGAGCAAATTTTTGAACTCGCTCATTTAGAAAACGGCGAAATAAGCATACACAAAGAAACCTTTAACCTAGGTGAGCTAATTTACGATTGTATTGCCAAATTTAGTCTGGCTGCTGACAGCAAAGGTATTAAGTTAAGCGTAGAGCCTGCTATTTGCGATTTTCCTGTTGTAGCGGATATTGCAAAACTTGAGCGCGTGTTGAGTAATTTAATTGATAACGCCATTAGGCATACACCCAAAGGCGGCAATATAGCTGTACACGTTAAACATATAGATAATGCACAGTTATTTGTGCAGGTTTCTGATACTGGTGTGGGTATAAAACATGATGAGTTAGATGCTATTTTTAATCCGCACTACCAAGCATCTAATTCTAATAACGAAGGGCGTCAACAAGGTGGTTTAGGACTGGCTATTTGTAAAGGTTTACTTGCCTTGATGGATAGCGAAATAAACGTACAGAGCGAACTGGGTAAAGGCACTATGTTTAGCTTTAACTTGCCGCAAAAAATAAAGGTATAGCCAAACGGCTATACCTTTAGGACATTACTTAATTTTTATGTAGTTAGTTTTTAATGCCGGCTAAATCAAGCATAAAGGCGTAATTAAGCGCTGTATCTTCTAGGCGCTTAAAGCGACCAGACGCTCCGCCGTGGCCGGCTTCCATATCTATTTTAAATAGCAGTTTATTATTATTTGTCTTATAGTCACGTAGCTTTGCAACCCACTTAGCTGGTTCAAAGTATTGAACTTGCGAGTCATGTAAGCCAGTCGTCACTAGCATATTAGGGTACGCTTGTTTAGACACTTGGTCATACGGTGAGTACGACAACATGTAATCGTAGTATTCTTTTTCATTTGGGTTACCCCACTCACCATATTCATTGGTTGTAAGCGGTATGCTTTCATCAAGCATAGTGGTGACTACATCAACAAAAGGTACTGCTGCAACCACCCCTTTATATAACTCGGGTGCTTGGTTAACCACCGCGCCCATTAATAAACCACCAGCACTCCCTCCGTAGGCAAATATTTCGTCTTTTGCACCATAACCTTGTGTCACTAATGACTTAGTTACATCAACAAAGTCATTAAACGTGTTCTTTTTAGTTAATAATTTGCCATCTTCATACCATGGGCGACCTAACATTTGCGAGCCACGTACATGCGCTATAGCAAACACAAACCCACGGTCTAATAAGCTTAAGCGTGAGCTTGAAAAAGTAGGGTCCATTGTTGCGCCGTACGAGCCATAGCCGTATTGAAGTAAGGGGTTTGTGCCATCCTTTTTAAATGCATCTTTACGGTACACTAAGCTTACCGGCACTTTTATACCGTCGCGAGCCTTTACAAAAATACGTTCAGAGGCATAGTTATCTGCGTTAAAATCACCTAACACAGTTTGCTGTTTAAGTTGGGTTTTATCACCCGATTTAAGGTCAATATCGTACGAGGTGCCCGGCGTAGTCATACTCGTATAGTAAACACGCAGCATGTCGGTATTGATTTCGTTGTTGCCATAACTTGCAATGGTATAGGCACTGTCGTTAAAGCTTAGTGTTTGTTCATCGCCTGTTGTCAGGTTGCGCACTATAAGACGAGATTGACCCATTTCACGCTCTTGATATACAAGGTAATCTTTAAGTAAATCAACGCCTTCAAGCTTAATATCATCGCGTGGGCCAATCACCGTTTGCCAATTTGCTTTATCATGCGCTTTATCTACATCCACTTTCATGAGCTGAAAGTTAACCGCATTTAAGTTAGTTACGATGTAATACGTATTGCCAAGCTTTGAAATACTGTATTCAAGGTCGTCCTCACGCTCAATTAAGCGCTTAGGTTTTGCTTTATTATCATCTGCGCTGAGTACCGACATACCAGAGGCATTGGTGCTGCTGTGCCAAATATATATTTCTGAGCTATCTTTGCTCTTACTAATACCTGTGTAATAACTGGTATCAGCTTCTTCGTAAATAAGTTCATCATCACTTTGCGGTGTACCTAACGTATGACGAAAAACTTGATAGCCAAGTAAGGTTTGTGCATCTTTTTTAATGTAGTAAAAGGTTTTATTATCGTTTGCCCAAATAACGCCGCCATTTGTCCCCTCAAGCGTATCTTCGAGCAACTGGCCAGTGGTTAAATCTTTTACCTTTATGGTGTAAATTCTACGGCTAACGGTGTCTTCCCCGTACGCCATTAAATTGCCGTTAGTACTTACAGATAAGCCACTGACAGCAAAATAGTCGTGATCTTTGGCCAACGCATTTACATCTAAAATAACTTGCTGATCACTGCCTTTAAAGTCGCTACTGCGAACATAAGTAGGGTATTCGTTTTCGCCACGGGTTTGTGATGAGTAAAAATAATCACCTCTTTTTACTGGCACCGAGTCATCGTCTTTTTTAATACGCCCTTTTAACTCTTCAAATAACTCACTTTGTAATGTTTGAGTATGCGCAAGCATTGCCTCGGTATAAGCGTTTTCAGCATTTAAGTAACTTATAACATCTGGCGCTTTACGCTCGTCATCCCGTAGCCAGTAGTAATCATCAATTCGCGTATCGCCATGAATAGTCATTTCATGCGGTACTTTTTTAGCAATCGGCGCCACAGCGCTCACTGGTTTCTCGGTTGGTTGTGCTTGCATAGTTGTTGTGGTATCTGAAGGTGTACTTTTTGGCGCATTATCACACCCGGCTAGCACAGCGAGTGATAACGCGGCTAGTGTGAATGAAGAACGAATCATTATGAAGTCTCTATGTTTTTTATTATTGGTGATATTAAATATACCTAATAATAAAGCGTGGTGTAATTTAGTTTGTGAAGCTATGTAAAAAGGGAGCCGAGGCTCCCTTTAAAATAACGTGTTAGTTATAAAATTACTTTTGTTTACGACGACGCATAAATGCAAACGGCGCAGCAAGTAACGTTAACCAAGCAAGTGAGCCCGATGAACCATTGCTTTGAGGCTCTGGTGTTGGTGTAGGTGTTACAGGCTGAGGGTCTGCAATGGTATCGTTAACAACGATTGACACCATGGTTTCTTCAGCTGTCGTACCTGATGCTTCACGCACTGTGTATGTAAAGCTATCTTCACCTGAGAACTGTGCATTTGGCGTATAATCAATCGTGCCATCTTCATTCACGGTTGTAGAACCATTTGCAGGTGCAGAAACCACCTCAACCGTTGATGAAACTAAGCTGCCATTTACTTTTACACCTTTATGAGCAGAAAATTCTGCATTTTCTGTTTCTGAAGAGGCTACTACGTCAAATACAAAACGCGACTCAGCCATATCATTAGCTAGCACATCAATAGTTACTGTTTGCTCTTCATCAACTTCTATTGCATCTGCAGCTGTGTAATGGCTACGATCTTTTGCAAAGGCTTGGTATTCTATTGCCACACTTCCGCCTTCAACTCGATTAATGATATACCCTTTACCTAAGCCTGTACCTGTTGTAAGCGTATCTAGCATTTTACCTATCTTGCCGTCTTCAGACTCCACTCCTGCTGAATAAGGAGTAGGTAATACAGGCACATCAATGTAGTTAAGTCTAATTTCATCGCTGCCTTCTTTGATAATTACTTGGAACGTGTACTCTTCACCTGTACCTGCGTAAATTTGAGCGTTATTCCATTCAACAACATAGTAAGTATCATCACCGCCAGTCAGCACACCAATATATAGTTCACCACCACCGGTAGCTCCACCGGCTAAGTCAAAATCAGCCCATAAAGGAGCTATAACACCATTTGGTGCAGACAGATTTGGCATATTTTGTGGGTTCCAAGCACCCGTGGTACTCACCCCATCACCTACAGCAATAAAACCATTATCAGAGACAGTAAATGCAGAGTATTCTTTACCATCAAACATAAATTCTGCATTAACAGAGACACTGAACTCATCACAATCACCACTACATGCGAATGGCTCAACTCCTAAATCAGGTAGCGATAAAGTTCCTAAAAACTCCTCGTCATCAATTGTAAAACCAGTTCGAGCAACTTGACCTTTCCAATTAATCTCTTTGCGATCTTCGCTTAACGTAATTGTACCTGAGCCGTTTTTCTCAGTGGCAACAGGCGTTGAACCCTTAAGTAGCTCAGCATTTTCATCAAGCTGAATATTGATTTCAAACTCATCACTATAAACAGTATTTTCAAAGCTCACGTCAACTTTAGCCGGAGTTGAAGTATTTAATGAATCTGCATCTACAGACGCGTTTAACACAGCCGCATTGGTTGTTTCATCGTCATGAATAGCAAATGGTAAATGAGCGACTTGACCTGTCTCAGTATGCGTCCACACTACGTGGCCGAAGTTCCAACCTTTCACATCGTTAAATGTTGAGTCTATATCTAGGTTAAACTCAGCCATATCAGTGCTTGTTTCAACCCCTTCTGAGTCAGTAGAGGTAGAACCATGCGCACCAAGTGTTATAGTGCTAGGAGAAACAGTAATTTCAGCGCCTTGCATATCGGTTACTACTTTTGCAGTCCACTCACCCTCAGTATCCGTCATGTTTTGCACAGTATTCTCGAAACTACATACACTTAGACAGCTCGGGTCGGCGTAAGAACCGTGGCTAAAAGTAAGTGCAGCGTTTAAAGCACTTGGCACATCTAGTCGACCAGCGCCTACATCAAATGCATCAGCCTTGGTTACTAGGTCTTCTTTATGTAAGCCATCCATCTTAGATGAGCTCATAAGTGCCGTTTTGATTTGTACAGCATTCCACTCTGGGTGAGCTTGCTTCATCAGCGCTGCTGCACCTGCAACATGTGGACTTGCCATGCTTGTACCCGAAATAGCATTAAAGGTGATACCGTTACCTTCATCTGGCGAGTACGCAGATAAAATATCTGTACCTGGCGCTGCAATATCAGGCTTTAAGAAGCTAGGCTCGCCATTAGGACCACGCGAACTTGAAGAATTTACTGCATCAGTAAATTTTTCTTGAATCGTTCTTTTAACGCTAGGATCGAGTGAAGCAATAACCGGCTCTTCAGCTGCAGTTAAAAGCTCAACCAAACTTAAACCATCTTCTTGGCTAATCGCTGAGGCTGGAATAGTGGCATCATCCATAGACATGCCCATTGCACCACCAGCAACATTGTTGTGGATAATTACCGCCGTTGCACCTGCTTTTGCCGCATTTTCAGCTTTGGCTGAAAATGCACAGCTACCACGAGAGATAAGCGCAACAGAATCTGCAAATGAAATATCTTCAGCAAACTCTTCACACCCTTCAAAGTTATCAGGAGCAATCACTTGCGCCGAAATAATAGGAAGTGAAATAGGGTCTGTTAATAAACCATTGCTTCCTTCAATACTTAAATAGGTTTCGCCAGCAACTTCAATTTGTTGAGAGAAGAAACGCCCTGTTTGCGTATTAGCAACTGTTAGCCCAGACTCAATACACCCAGGACAACCAATAGTCTGTGCGCCGTTACCATCGTTACCTGCTGCGGTTACAACCACTACACCCGCTTCTTCTGCTGCAGTAAATAAGTCACTGTATGCACTACTCGCAGGGTTACCACCAGCACCGCCGCCCCACGAGTTATTAATTACGTCTGCGCCATCTTTAATCGCAGCTTCTAATGCCCCCATTAAAGCAATAGTTGTACCGCTACCTCGTCCATCGGCAGTATGCCAAAGCGCTTTATAAGCCATTAACTGTGCTGCTGGTGCAACACCTGAAATTGACACGTTATTGTCTTGGTAAGTAATTTCAATTGGGTTACCTACAGCAGTACCCGCAACATGCGTTCCGTGACCGTCGTAACCTAGTGGAGAGCCAATATATTCGTCAGGGTGTACGTCACTTGGTGTTGGCCCAAATGCACGTGCAACAATTAATTTGTTGTTACAAAAATCGGCTTCACCGCCCTCTATACGACAGTAATCAGGGTTTTCTGCGATATAAGCAGCTTCTTCTTCACTAAACTCTGCAGCTGCGAAACCCACATCTGAAAACATTGGGTTTTCTGGGCGAATACCCGAGTCAATAATAGCAACTTTAACGCCTTTCCCGGCTTCAGATTGACCGCCTAGCGCTTGCCAAGCTTCAACGCCCTTAATTACATCAATAGAAGCGTCCATTAGAGTGTGGTATTCAGTATCTAAAAATACTTTTTTAACACCTGCAAGCTTAGCAAGTTTTTCACGTTGACCTTGCTCACCCTCAATAACAATACCGTTAAATAATGTGCTAAATGAGTGAGAAACTGAGCCACCGCTAACAGATGCGGCTACTTGTGCTACGCTTTTTTGTTTTGCTTTTAGGTAGCTGCTGTACTTTAAGGCAGGAGCAGAAGATAGGTTAACTTTGCTGTCACCCGTAACTGCTGCAGAAGTTGCTTCAAGGCCTACAATACCACCTTTGTATGTTGCCAGTGGTTCGTCCTCAAGCTGAATAATATAACGAGCTTTAGTAGAAATGGTTTTATCTTGAGAGTATGTTTTTACATTTGATATTTCAGGAACGTAACCTTTAGATAAATCAGGTGCGGCTGCTGCACCGTATGACATCATAGCTAAACCTATAGCTGATGAAATAGCGGTTCTTTTTAGTGTTAAATTAGACATTATTTCCCCTGGAGTGAGTTTTATATTATTGTATTTACTCAATTCAATGTTATTAGAATTGTGATTTTTAATATAAAACTTCAGCACCTATGCTAGCAACAGTGAGATTACAAACAAGTTACAACCCACAATAACGCACGTTCAAAACAACACTTAACCAGCTGTATTTTAAGCTATTTTTGCAAACTTCATATTTGTAAACCACTGTAAACAAAACCTACTTTTTATGGAAAAACTGAATGAGCAACGATGTTATTAATATTTTAACCATGGCTAAAGTCATTCAGACTGCCGTCGCTCCTGTCTTTTTAATTACGGGGATTGCCGCCACGCTGGGGGTTTTATCTAATCGTTTAGCACGTATTACCGACCGCGCACGGCAACTTGAACGAAAACTAAAAGTAAGTACCGATGAAGATTTTAATAAATCTCTAACTACTGAGCTGCGAGCCCTGCTAAAGCGCTCTCGATGTATTCACATTGCTTTTAGTATGAGCGTGCTTAGTGCTCTGCTAGTATGTGCTGTAGTTATGTTGCTATTTTTATCGCACATTCAGTCAATTAATTTAGGGGTAACCATTGCCAGCTGTTTTGTAGCCGCAATGGCCTTATTAATTTGTGGGTTCATGTCGTTACTTGGGGAGGTATTTTTGGCCACGCGTAGTATGCGCCGAGGGATGATATTTGCCGATATAGATTCAAACGATTAACTTTTAGTTAATTTTACTGTATTTACTTGAATAAAAGCAGTAGCTAAGATACAAAAGCACTAGTCGAGAAATAAATTACAGGGATTAATAAACATGAAATTAAAACAATTTTTAGCTGGGGTTGCTTTAGCAACATGTACACTTAGCGTATCTGCAAATACTGCATTTAAAGAGCCAAGTGATGCTATTGAGTACCGTCAAGCTGCATTCTCTATGATTTCAGTGCAAATTAGTGATATGGGCGCAATGCTAAAAGGTAAAATTCCTTTTGACGCAGAGCAATTTAAAATGCGCGCAAATAACGCAGCTGCCCTTTCTAAAATGCCATGGGAAGCGTTTTACGAAGGCACTAATAAAGGTGATACAGCAGCATTAGCTGATGTATGGTCTGACAATGCGACCTTTGTTAAAAAAGCCAATGCCTTTGCAGCCAATGCAGATAAGCTTGCTTTAGCTGCTCAATCTGGCGATAAGGCGGTAATCGGTAAAGCATTTGGCGCATGGGCCAAAGGCTGTAAAGATTGCCACAAGCAATTTAAAGACTAATAACAATTTAAACAACGCACACTAAAACGGCGCTTTATGCGCCGTTTTGTTTTATGTTAGCTATTAACTTAGCAAATAACTAAGTGGTTCTTTGCCCCACGTAACAGCCAATAGCACTAACAATCCAACAAAAATAGCCCACGCTAACCAAGGTGCCTTGGTGTTATCTATATTAGTTTGAGTGGCTTGTTCGCTGTTTGCCTGTTTACCGGTGATCATTGCTTTGACAAGTGGTTTTCCTTTTATTTTATACACAACAATGGCAGTAACATGCAGACAAATGGCATAAAATAAAATATCGAAATTAAGGCGGTGCAGCCAATTTGCAAAATCAACCGTTGAGCTCGACACATACTCAACCAAAGGCCCATCTGTCAAAATGCCATCACTGCTCATTAGCCCGGTCACTAACTGCACTATAATAAGTACAAAAAACAACAAAACCATGTAACTACCTGGCGCCGAATGACCCACCCCTTTACTGGGGTTTTTAAACTCTTTAAATACTGCTACTGGCGAGTGCAGTAACGCGCCAAATTTTGCCGTTTTACTGCCCACCAGCCCCCAAACTAAACGGGTCACTATTAATGCGATTGCAAAAAAGCCAGCCACAAAATGAAGCTCAATCATGCCCTCGTCAATGCTAAAGTAAAGCACAGCAATATTAATCACTAATAACCAATGAAAGCTTCTTATAAAGCCATCCCATACTTTTATACTTTGCATATAAATCCTCAACTTGTTGCCAGGCTCTGGTACATTATTTTGATACTAAAGCCATTATTCCAAAGTTTTACTAGCGCTGCATTAATGATATTACATAAAGCGCTATTTATGGCACACTAAACGCACAAACTTATTACTTACTTGTATTAATGAATATAACTAAACGCGCAGTATTAGAAGGGTTTTTTGATATGCTTCCGCTTTGCTTAGCGGTCGTACCTTGGGGAATTTTATGTGGCTCTTTAGCGATTCAAAATGGCTTTAGTGCCTTTGAAACACAAGCAATGTCATTACTTGTATTCGCCGGTTCTGCACAATTAGTTGCCATTGAACTAATGGCCGGTAACACCCCTTTACTGACTATTCTATTTACCACATTTATTATTAGCTCTCGGCATTTTTTATACGGTTTAGCCGTACGCCATAAAGTTATTTCACAGCCATTACGGTGGCGCTTACCAATAAGTTTTGTACTAACCGACGAGCTGTTTGCCTTTTCGCATCACCGCAAAGCCTATAAAACAAAAGCGCGCCTAATATACGCTTTAAGCGCGGGTTTTAGTTTTTATATTGCATGGAACCTGTGGACACTCATAGGCATAGTTGCAGGAAGTGTGCTCCCTGATTTAACAAATTTAGGGCTCGACTTTGCTATTGCAGCTACATTTATTGCGCTTGTGGTACCGGGCATAAAAAATTTAGCCTCACTGGTTACAGTGATTGTTGCGGGTATTAGCGCCACCGTTTTAAAAAGCACGGGATTTGAGTTGTGGTTGGTTTGTGCTGCTCTACTTGCAATGAGTGCAGGCTACTTTACTGCAAGGTTTATACAAAAAAAGGACAGCCCATTATGATGCTCACTATATTATTAATGGCGTGTATTACCTTTTTTACTCGTTACTTATTTTTACATCAACGCCTTGGTTTTAAAGTAGGCCCTAAAATGCAGCAGTTTTTAAGCTTTAGCGCACCCGCTGTACTAACCGCTATTTGGGTACCTATTATTTTTATAAATGAAGACGGACTAAACCTAAGCTGGCATAACCCTTACTTAAGCGCAGCTATCGTTGCCATTATTGTTGCCTATAAAACACATAATATTTATTACACAACGCTTGCTAGTATGGGGTTATTTTTAATTTTAAATTAGGGCGTGTTGACCTTTGGCGTTTGAATTTGCAGCAGTATGTTTGGTTTTTAGGCAAGGCAGAGCCTATGAAGTGTGGTTATTCCCCATAAATAGGCGATAACGTAGCATAAATGCCAAACATGCGCTGCCCTTTGGGTTCTGCCTAGGGGCGATAAACTCTTTGTTGCCTACATGGATGTAGGTAAGGGGCGTGAGCAGGACGCGGAAGCTTTGCTCGGTTTTTACTTAGCCCACTAGGTTACAAACCTCGCGCCGCGATTTGATCGCCCCTAGGTTGAACAAATTTCAATCCGCAAAGTTCAACACGCCCTAAATAACAGCCAACCCATTAACAATGCCTAAACTTTATACTTTTAGTAACACGCTGTAGCGGGTAGAATGTAGCTAACAACAATAAAAAAGCACCCATCATGCATGAATTTCATCAATTAACGGCTACTGCGTTAGACGGAAAAATGATTAACTTTAGCGACTTTGAAGGCAAGGTTGTGCTTATTGTTAATACCGCAAGTGAATGTGGTTTTACAAAGCAATACGAGTCGCTACAAACTCTTCATAGTCAGTACGAAAAAAGCGGGTTGGTTATTATTGGTTTTCCATGTAACCAATTTGGCCAACAGGAACCTGGTGATACTGCGCAAATACAGCAAGGTTGTTTAATAAATTATGGGGTAAGCTTTTTAATGGCCGCTAAGGTTGATGTAAACGGTCGTCACGCCCACCCTGTATTTAGGTATTTAAAATCGGCCTTACCCGGCTTTTTAACACGAAAAATAAAGTGGAACTTTACCAAGTTTTTAATCGCACCCGACGGTACGCCTATTAAACGTTATGCACCTTTTACAAAACCAGAAAAACTAGAAGCCACCATTCAACAAACACTCGCTAAAAAGTAAGTACATAAAAGTAATAAAGAGGCATAAAGCCTCTTTATTGCCAATATTTAGCCTTCAAACATGCGTATACGCACATTCAAACCCTAAAACAGGCGCATTATTTTAACTAGCACAATTTAGTCTATGTAATCGTTTAAGTCGTCTTCACCTAGATTTTTACGCAAACGTTTTTGCTCAAGGTAATCTTCCAGCTTCTTTTTTACCTTTTGCTTTTTCTTGTCATGTTGATTACGCCCGACCATTTCGTACTCGTCTTCAACAAAATCATCATCTAGCGCATCGTAACTAAATGTCTTACCCACAACCCACTCCATAAAGTGTTTGAGACCAACTCAGGCTTGTGTCCTGTGATTGGCAGATTAAAAATGTTTAACGCTAAAATACGTACAAATTAGCGCCAAAATAAAGCCACGTGACTAATGTAAATAGTCTTCATGTCAATATTGTGAATAAATAGCGCTAAATTAAGAAAGTGGGAAGTGAGAGTTTTTTATCGTTTCGACAAATAAAATTTATCATTTATTTATTTTTAGTGTTTTTGACTAAAAAGTAGTTTATTTATTAAATCCACAAACTAGTTACATTACACGGAAATACATAAGCATTTGTTTTATAACACTAATAAAAAATGGCACCAAACTTGTTAATACCTAACTGTCATCAACAATTATTAGAGAATAAACATGAAAAATTTACTATTAGTAAGCGCTTTAATTTGTACACCTGCAGCAATGGCACATAGCGATAACAATGCTGGCATTTCGTTTAGCAACGAGCAGTGCAATGTAGAGTTTAAAAACGATGTACGCATTAAACCTAGCGAATTAGAAATTTTTACTGCATCTAATCAATTCATGCGCTTTAACAGCAATGGCAACTTAACTATAAATGGCGAGCAAGTATCCATTAATAGCGAACAACGCCAAGCGCTTACCCAATATTCAGACAACTTACGTACACAGCTGCCTGAGGTCGCGAATATTGCCCTAGAAGGAGTGAAAATAGCTGGTGTAGCATTAGAGGAAGTAGCCAACGCATTTAATATTGATGGCCTTGATGACTTATCTGGTCTCATGGACGATATAAGATTTGAAGTAGAAAACACATTTTATCAACAAGGTACGTTTGTAATGGGCCAGCAAAGCTTTAATCAGTTTGGTGAAAACTTTGAGCACCAATTTGAGGAGCAAATAGAAACCGTGGTTGAATCTGCCGTTATGCAATCAATGGGCAGTATTTTAGTTGCTTTAGGCTCTGAGCTGCTTGGTTCAGGTGGTGATATGGATGCATTTGAGCAACGCATGGAAAATATGGGCGCGCAAATAGAAGAAAAAGTAGAGCTGCATGCAAGTGCGCTTGAAAAGCGCGCCAACTCTTTATGCGACAGCTTTGCCAGCATTGCACAGCAAGAAGAGCAATTAGTAGCGCAATTACCTCAGCTAAAAGGCTACGAATTATTTACCATTAAACAAAACTAATACTCCGCACCGTATTTAACATCCCTTTGGCAGCACTTGTATATTAGGTGCTGCTTTTTTATTCTTTTAGTGTGTGGGCCAGCGCGCCTAACGTTGTAATAGCCTGTTCTATTCTTTCGCTCCACTGCACCCCATAACTTAGCCTAATACAGCTTCTATAGTTATTACTTGCTGAAAATATAAGTCCGGGGGTTATGCTTATACCTGCCTCTAAAGCCAATAAAAATAGCTTTTGACTGTCCACACCTTGGCCTAAATCAAGCCAAATAACACACCCACCTTTAGGGTCACTAATACGTGTATTTTTAGGCATCGCGTTTAATAAACACCACCGCATGCGCTCTTTGTTATTACGTAAGCGCTGCCTAAGCACCTTTAAATTACGGTCATACTCACCACTTGCTATAAACTCAGAAAGTGTCCACTGATTTATAAGTGAGGCAGAGCAACTTAATGCACGCTTATGCCGACGCGCTTGACCAGCAAACTGGCCTGCTATTAACCAACCAACTCGATAACTTGGCGCAGCCGTTTTTGAAAATGAAGCGCAGCTGATCACAAGCCCCTTTTTTGAATACGCTAAAGCGGGCGTGCCACGCTTGGCAGTAAAGTGCAGATCACCGTACACATCATCCTCTATAAGCACAACATTATGTGACTCTATTAAGTCCACCATTTTCTTACGGCTTTCATCGCTCATAAAGCTGCCTACTGGGTTGTTTATTGCGGTCGAAAACAAGCATGCTTTTATATCATGTTGTTCAAGCGCTTGAGCTAAGTCGTTAAGCCAAATACCATTATCGGGGCATAGCGGGATTTCAAGCGCCTTTAACCCTAAGCTCTCTATTAGTTCAATAATGCCGTGATAACACGGGGTCTCAATTGCAACCACATCGCCCGGTTTGGTGACGCACTTAAGTGCGATAGCCAGTGCCTCTTGCGCGCCATTGGTGATCACCAGTTCATCTATATTTACGCCAATACCAAAGCCTAAGTATCTATGCACTAATTGCTTTTTAAGCGCAGCAAAACCATCAATAGGGCCATAATTAATAACACTCGCCCCAGCAATTGTCATAACCCGGCGCATAGTACGTGCTAACGCTTTATCGGTAGGGGCTGCAGCAACGGGATTGGCTATACCAAAGGCAATTACATTAGGTTGATGAATAGCGCTGTATACCTGCTCTATTAATGCTTGCTTATTTACAGTGACAGGCTCACGGCTTAGTTTTACTCGCTTTGGCAAACTGTAAACCGTATTAAGCACCGTTAAAAAGTAGCCCGATTTTTCACGTGCCTCTACTAACCCTTGATCTTCTAACGCTTGATACGCTTGCTTAACAGTCGGAATACTAATATTTAAGTTACTGGCCATTTTACGAAGCGAAGGAAGCTTTTCCCCAGGTAGTAACACCTTTTGCGCCTGCATGTCTTTAATTAGCTCAATAACTTGTTGATATAAAAACTCGGCTTTTTGCTTACTGGCAGTTGGCTGCATATCTCGCCTCAAATCTGTATAGGTTACATTTATACTTTTCTGTATATGGTAAGTATACAGATAGACTCTAAAATAACCACTCAATCGGTTTTTTAGAGGTTTGCCATGAAAAGCGCAGCGCTATATCTCACAACAGTGTTAATTTGGGGCTCTACGTGGCTCGCAATTTCGTTTCAGCTAGGCGATATTGCTGTGGAGCTTTCTTTGTTTTATCGCTTTGCCATAGCAGCTGCATGTATGTGGCTATTTGTGGCCTACAAAAAGCCTAATATGCGATTTTCGTTAATCGATCATGGCTTTTTTGCTTTATTGGCCATTTCTAACTTTGGCTTAAATTATTTGCTTTTGTATTGGGCACAAAATTACCTTTCATCGGCAATGGCCTCTATTGCTTTTTCAATGTTACTGATAATGAACATAATCAACACTCGTTTATTTTTTGCAAAGCCCATTGCCAAACGTATTTACTGCGGCGCACTAATCGGCGTGGTGGGGATTATTTGTCTGTTTTGGCCGCATTTACAGCAATTCGACTTGAGTAATGGGGCGTTGGTCGGGTTACTACTTGCCCTCGGGGGTACCTTTGTGGCTTCATTGGGCAATATGATTAGTGTACGTAATTCTAATCGTCAAATAGGTGTGCTGCAGGGTAACGCATGGGGCATGTTATATAGCGCAGTAGGTTTAGCCGTTTATGTATTAATAAATGGTATAACGGTCAGTTTTAGTGCCCCTACAAGCTATTGGCTGTCGCTATTGTATTTATCGGTTTTTGGCACCGTGATTGCGTTTGGCTGCTATTTTGCCTTGTTAAAAAACATTGGCCCCGAAAAAGCAAGTTACGCCATAGTGCTGTTTCCGTTAGTGGCCGTTGCATTAAGCAGCTTTTTTGAAGGCTTTGAATGGCATGCAAACACCTTTGCCGGCTTTAGTTTAGTACTACTAGGGAATGCAATTGTACTTACCCCCACAAAAAGAATTAGCGCCTTTTTAGCAAGCCGCTGCGTTGCTAAAAATGGCTCCGTCCCCAGTTAGAGGCGTTTTTAACGCACTAACACAAAAGCGCCTACCCTACTGTAGGCGCTTTTTTATTGGTATATGAAAATTAATAGCCTGCTTATGAATAGTAATAACCGCAGGCGTGACACCGACTAGCTCGCCATCGGCCTCAATTAATAAATTTTTAGTGTTAATATGCGCCTGTTTGAGCTGGCTATAGGTAAGCTTTTTTAAAGTATGGTGGCGCTTAAAAATTAATTTAATAAAGCTATATAAATGATCAACAATGCTACTCGCTTGCATTTGGTAGCAATCAAGCAGCCCATCATCAATTTTAGCCCTAGGTGCTATTTTTATACCACCGCCAAAATACTGAGAGTTCGCAAATACAGTTATTAAATTTTGATAGCTACACTGCTTATTTAAAAATGATCCATCCAGTGTGCTTGCTTTGTAAGTAAAGAGCGATTTAAAACTCGTCCACTTATAGCGCCAAGCTGGCATGCTTTGCAAATGACCCAACAGCTTAATTACATGAGCATCAAAACCAACACCAGCCACATTAATAAAGTAACGAGTATTAATTCTACCTACATCAATTAAGTGTGTGGGGGCATTAAAAATAGCGTTTTGCCACTGTTTAGCTGTGCAGTGAAAGCGACGCGCAAAGTCGTTGCCTGTACCACAAGGTAATATTGCCAAACTACATGCACTGTTCATCACGCCATTAAGTGCCAAATTAAGCGTGCCGTCGCCACCAATGGCCACTGCTATTTGGCTTTTTTGTGCATTTAATTTAACGTTTGCTAAGTCGCGCTCAAAATTTCCTGTCGTTTTAACCGTGATATAGTGAATATTTTTCTTCTGACATATTTTTTTAAGCCAATCAAGGTGTTCTAACACCACATTTTTTACGCTTGGTTTAACTATTATTAACAACTGCAAGTGATTATTCTCCTATTAGCCAGTACGCCAGCATAAATAAGAATTAAGTTAAAATTAATTTATCTGAATAATTAATCATAAAAGTGCGTAAAAATTTACTAAAAACATTAACGAATACAAAAAGTGCTTATAAAACAAGTTAAAAATAGGTCCCCTAAGTTAAATAACTATGCAAAATGGGCACTTAGCAGTTTTAAACAAAAACAAAACAATGAAAATTCAGATAAAAATAACTAATAGCTAAGCCTTAGTTTATATTGTTGTATTTTTAAACAAAAAAGAGTCAAAATGCTCGCGATTTAAACACATACACCTTGGAGCAAAGACATGAACCCAATAAACACCTTAAACCAAAATGCTGCAGCCCACGTTGGCGTAAAACCAACTAACCGTAAAGCTAAAATGCTTGCTAAATTAAACCGTATGGGCAAAAAAATAGCATTAAACAGCGCCGCGCAATACAAATAATCAACTTTGTTATGATTATTAAGCAGGGGCAGTTAACAACTAACCACTATTGAAAGCGCTTCTTTAGCTCCCTTAGTTTACTGCCACCCTTTAATTTTTAGTTTAAATCCTTCTAATTTCCCTCAATTTACAAAAAAAGCTGCAATTACGCCTACTTTTTAAGCAAACAGTTTATTTGCTATTTACACAAGGGTATCACCTAAGTATTATTCTGCGTCACGGAGAGATGGCAGAGTGGTCGAATGCACCGGTCTTGAAAACCGGCATAGGTTTGTAGCCTATCTAGGGTTCAAATCCCTATCTCTCCACCACTATTTAATTAATGGTATGAATAAACTACCGTTAATACAATCTGTTATGCGTTGGAGAGGTGTCCGAGTGGCCGAAGGAGCTCCCCTGCTAAGGGAGTATAGAGTTTGTAGCTCTATCGAGGGTTCGAATCCCTCCTTCTCCACCATTTCTTATTAAGAACCGCTTAGTTGCGGTTTTTTTGTGCCTAAAATTTAACAGCCAATGTATCCAAGGAGGGTGAGAACTCTCCTAGGGTTCGATAAAATGTCTGGAACACTTTAAGCCGCCGTAGGCGTTGCGAAGCAATTAATTACATGGATATAATTAAGCTAATCCCTCCTTCTCCACCATTTCTTATTAAAAACCGCTTAGTTGCGGTTTTTTGTGCCTAAAATTTAACAACCAATGTATCAAGGAGGGTGAGAACCCTTGCTAGGGTTCGATAAAGTGTCTGGAACACTTTAAGCCGCCGTAGGCGTTGCGAAGCAATTAATTACATGGATATAATTAAGCTAATCCCTCCTTCTCCACCATTTCTTATTAAAAGTGTGGGAATCAAAACACGTTGAATACACTAGGTAGTTACGGCATTATTAATAGCAACTCCAATAACGTAAGTTTAATTATGTTTCGTTTAATTACACCTTTAATAGGCCTTGTGGCTTTAAGTACACACGCAGCCCAAGACATTACGGTTTATAAATGCACAATTAAAGGAGTCGCTACATTTAGCCAAACGCCCTGTGCTGACAATGCAGAAGTAATTAAGCTAAAGCAGCCACTAGTTGCCGATAAGTACGGCAATAATGCCAACTCACCTGCAATGCCTGGAGCCTCTGTAGATAACTACATTGAGATTAAAAAAATTGACCGTGAAATTAAACGCCACCAGCTTACTATCAAAAATTATAAAGAAGACTTAGCCGACGCCAAACAACAAGCCAGCTATGTTACTCAAGATCAAGCTAATAGAATGGGCGCCGAATCAATAGCCGATGCGATAGCCACTAAAACTACGGCGATTCAAAACCGCTATAACGCATTAATTAGCGCTGTAGAGCAACAAATTTCTATTTTGCAGCAAAAAAAACAGCAGCTAAGCACACAACCTTAACTGCCAAAAAAGCAATTTGCACACTGTGCAATAGTGCACTTTTTTACAACATATATTAAAAAATACCGCAAATAACATACTGTTCGCTATACTCATATTTAAAATTAAGTACTTTTAAAAAGTCAGGGAGCTATGTGAAAAATTTTAACTCAAAATATCATTCAGTTATCTTTTACATAATTTTTTCATTAGCGTACTTTTTAATTGGTATTTCACTCACTAAACTCGCCTTTAATACGCAAATTATCCCGGTATGGTTGCCTGCAGGCATTGCCTTAGTCGGATGCTATATGTGGTGGTGGCGCTTCACTCCAGCGCTCTTTGTAGCGGCCTTTGCTTTTAACTTTAATATTTTTGACAGTACAGCTCACGATATGGTGTTGGTGGGCAACACTTTTAGCCAAGCAATGTGTATTGCTATTGGCATTGTGTTGCAGGCAATGGTAGGCGCAGCCCTACTCAAGTATTGGTTAGGGCACCCGCTGTATTTTAAGAAACGTGCAAGTATCATTTATTTTATTTTTATTGTCGGCATTGCTGTTAGTTTAATTTCAGCAAATTTTGGGGTCTTCGCGCTGAGCCAATTTAACCCCGCGTACGATATTAAAGATCATTGGCAAAATGTTTTATTTTGGTGGTTAGGAGACTCATTAGGCGTTATTATTGCTACGCCTCTACTGTTGGTGCTTACTCAATTTAAAGGGCAAAATAGGCCTGTCTCGCCGCTGCCTACGTTAGCGGTGTGTAGTATTTTATTTGTATCTGTTGCTGTAACAACTCAGCTTTATAACCAAGAAAACAGGCAAAATACTATTAAAGTAGCCGAGCGAGAAATTCAGGTTATTGAAAACAGCTTATATCGCTATATCAACCAAAGTTTAATAGCGGTGCAAAGCTTAGCCAGCCAAGTGCAATCTAATCCAGATTTAAACCAACAAGATTTTTATACCTATGCCAGCGAGCTATTGGCACAGCATTCGTTTATTAAAGCGCTTTCGTGGAATCAAAAAATAGCCCAAAGTGAGCGAGCTTCGTTTACTCAAGAAGTTGCTGATATATATCACCTAGACTTTGAAATTGTAGGGGAGCCACTTGAATCTGACGATCCTATGGTTATCGTTAAATATATTGCCCCTTTTAATGGTAACCAAAAGGCGGTTGGTTTTAATGTGTATTCAAATCCAGATCGAAAAGCATCACTAGTTAACCCTGCAATTAGATATCAGCCAGTCAGTACTAAAATTATTCAGTTAGTGCAAACATCTGAGCCTGAGCCTGCCTACTTATTATTTGCACCTGTGTACGAACAACAACAGCAAAAAGCGATTATAAAGGGGTACGCAACAGGTGTGTTTTTAGTAAGTAATATTATTGAGCAAGCAATTAACGAGCAACAATCGGAAATGTTTTCCATTGCGCTCTATGAGGAGGTAAATAAACCTGCCTTTTATAGTAATTATGGTAAAAACTTAAATATTGCTCAGGGTAGCCGCATTATGAAACTAAAGCTTAACTTTGGAGGACAAACCTGGAATGCACATTTAGCCCTAAAAGAAAAATACCTTGCCCCACATAATAACCAATTGACACTGTTTTTAATGGCCTTGCAGTTAGTTGTTAGTGCGTTAATTTTAATTGTTTTACTGCTTTTTAATCAGCAGCAGATCGCCCTTACCCGCAAAGTCGCAGAGCGTACTCACTCCCTTGCGCAAGCAAAAAAGCAATCAGATTTAGCTAATCAAGCTAAAAGTCGATTTTTAGCTAATATGAGCCATGAAATACGTACGCCATTAAATGCAGTTATTGGCTTTTCATCACTAGCGCGTAAAGAAGATAACGCGCAGACTCTTATTGGTTACTTAGACAAAATAAATTCTTCGTCTAAAAGCTTACTAAATCTGATTAACGATATACTCGATATTTCGAAAATTGAATCTCATAAGCTCAAACTCGAAAGCACAGCGTTCGACCTAGGCACAATTATAAAGCGCATTAACACAATGTTTGAGGCAAGTGCAGCCAACAAAGGCATTGGCTGGCAAGTTACAAGCCATCTTCCGGTAGATACTTGGTATATAGGCGACCCTTTACGCTTTGAACAAATTGTTCTAAACCTTTGCAGTAACGCTATAAAATTTACGGAGCAAGGGAAAGTTCATATAGACTTTGCCGGAGAGTTTATTAGTACAGACAGGGTAAAAATAACCGTAACCGTTACAGATACAGGTATCGGTATAAAACCTACTCAGCAGTCTAAGCTATTTAGCGCCTTTACCCAAGCCGACGACTCAACATCAAGGCGATATGGAGGGACAGGTCTGGGCCTTACAGTGGTCAAAGAGCTCAGTAAGTTAATGGGCGGCAACGTCACATTACAAAGTGAGCCAAACGTAGGTTCTACGTTTAAATTTGACGTTGAGCTTCGCACCAGCCCAGTACAAGAACCAGCCGAGCTCGTATACTCGGGCATTAAATTGGCAGCCTTAAAAGTGCTAGTAGCAGAAGACAACTCTGTAAATCAAATGGTTATTAAAGCCATGCTAGGCTCATTGGGTATTGTTGCGCATATGGTAGAAAATGGCGAAGCGGCAGTAGATATAGTAAAAGAGCAACACTTTGACTTAATTTTAATGGACTGCCAAATGCCTGTAATGGATGGTTACAGAGCCACAGCACTCATTAGGCAATTTAAAAGTGAGCAAGAGCTGCCTATTATTGCGCTGACCGCCGATGTTATGCCTGAGGATAAAGCCCACGCTCTAGCTGTTGGCTTTAATCAGCATCTTGCAAAACCGCTAGATCTAGTTAGGCTAACCGCGTGCTTAGTGCAATACGCTGAAACTGAAGAGCATTAGAACAACAATGCATTAAATAAATGCGCTTGTGTTAACTTTAGTTTAAAACGTCACCACCCACTATAATACAGCCCAAGGTAAGCAGTAATGGCAACTTTTACCCACCAATGGTTTAGTGATATTAACCAAATAGACGTACACGAATGGACGCGTTTATTTGGTAATGAACCCTTTACCCGCCATGCATTTTTATATGCATTAGAACACAGCCACTGTGTAAACAACGAGACTGGGTGGCAGCCTAAGCACTTAGCGGTTTATGAAGGTGGCGAATTAGTCGCACTGGCACCTGGGTATTTAAAAAGCCACTCTTACGGAGAATATGTATTTGATTGGGCATGGGCAGAAGCCTTTGAACAACACGGGTTAGCCTATTACCCTAAATGGCTATGTGGTGTACCTTTTAGCCCCATTGAAGGTCAGCGCATTGCCATTGCACATACGGATACACAAAGCGTATACGAGTACATAAAAAGGCAATTAAACTTAACGAGTGTGGATCAAGGATGGTCTGGCTGGCATGTTAACTTTTGTCCAAAGATGCAGGCTCAAGCACTGTGTACTGACGATATAATGCAGCGCGTAGGCGTTCAGTTTCAGTGGTTTAATAAGGACTTTAAAACCTTTGACGATTTTTTGAATACACTCACCGCACGCAAACGAAAAACGCTAAAAAAAGAGCGTGCTAAAATAGCCCAGCAAAATATTACCATTGAATGGCTACAAGGCTCGCACCTAAGTCCTGAAACAATGCAGCTATTTTGTGAGTTTTATCAGCGTACTTATTTAAAACGCTCAGGGCATTTAGGGTACTTAAATATTGAGTTTTTTGCTTTATTACAGGCGTTAATGGGCGATCAGCTAATTATTATGCTTGCCAAAAAAGACAACAAAATAGTGGCGGCAACGCTAAGCTTACAAGGTGAGAACACCTTGTATGGCCGCTATTGGGGCGCCAGCGAAGAAATAGATTCCCTTCATTTTGAGCTGTGTTACTACCAAGGGATTGAATTTGCGATTAAGCATAACTTACATTGCTTTCACTCAGGCGCCCAAGGCGAGCATAAAATACCTCGTGGGTTTGAGCCTGTTTTTACCTACTCATGCCACTATATTGTTGAACCCGACTTTAGAGCAGCAATAAACGACTACCTAAACAGAGAACAACAACATATGGCAATTTATAAAGCGCAGTGCGCTGATTTACTGCCGTTTAAAAACCAATAACTGATTGTTAGCTGGCATGGCTGTATCACTGATGAGCTTAAGCCCAGCGTGCTTTGCTAATTGCTCTATGGCCTCAAAATCGCGAATACCGCTAAGTGAATCACGCTGCATTAAAAAGCGATCGAACTCTTTATTACTTGTACTTGTAAACTGCCCTTGATATTTGAAAGGGCCATAAATACATACTACACCTTTGCTTGCTAAGTGCGTTGCAACCCCTTTAAAAAATTGCTCAACCAACTGCCAACTTACAATATGAAATGTATTTGCTGTGTAAATGGCATCCACATTATTTACCGGCCATGCATAATTTAAATCAAGCTCAAGAGGGGCGTGCAAATTAGTTAAATTTGCCTCTTTATGCCATAAATTTATGCCCTCATGGTTTATACGGCGATCACTTGTATACCACTGTAAATGCGGTAATTTCTCAGCAAAATATACGCTGTGCTGCCCCGTACCTGAGCCTACTTCAAGTACCGTTTTTGTTTTATTAAAAGCCGTTTTAAGCACCTCTAAAATAGGGCCCTTATTGTTTTCACACGCTTGTGAGAAAGGTTTATTCATAATTTGCACCAATAGTGAAACTTATTGCACAACATTAACGCAAAAAAATGACACTAAACAATTAAAGTTTTATAGATAATTTATAAAAGTAAGTTAATTCATAGCACTAGAACAAAATTAATACGATGGTATGTATTATGCTTTAACTTATTCAACCCTAAGTAGGGTGTATTACCAATATTAAATACGAGGATAAAATTATGCATACTCCCCCTTACACCGCTGTAGACGCCGTTGTCTCAGTGACAGAAAAAAGCACCGAAAAGCCAAGTAGCACTTGTGATAGTAGAGCCACTGTAATCGACTTACTTTCTCACTGTAACCAAAATCAACAGGCGCTAAAAAAACATGAAACAGACCAAATATTCATTCTTGGCTATAATTGATACTCAATTAAACGCTGCAAATAATTTTTATAATAACTGTTTACACTGAAACCGATTAAATGTAATGATAACTATTATCGTTAACTTGAATCGGTTTTTTTATGTCTCCCTTTCAGGCATTACAGCCTTATCATCATGAACTTGCTTGTAACTGCTTACGTCCAGGCTTACACGCACCTATGGTGGTAGCCCACTACATAGAAACCGCTTTAAACGTTGCTAAAAGCTTTGAAAAACAGCGTAACCCCTTACTACAAGAGTTATATTTATTACGCACTTACCATGAAATTATCAATAGAATGTGCGACCCTCTAATACACAATGCCATTCGTAAGCAATGCCTTGAGCAATTATATAAACCTTTATTGGCATTAAAACGCTTTTACTATGCACATAACGATACTGAAAAATTTTTAAAACTTGAGCGCGAAGCTCGCGTACTCAGTCACGAATTTAACCCTTTTTAAGGAGCGACTTATGAGCAATTTTAGAACCGAATCGGACAGTATGGGTGAATTACAGGTCCCTAGTGATGCGCTATACCAAGCGCAAACCCAGCGTGCAGTTAACAACTTTGCTATTAGCGGCTTAACTATGCCAAAACAGTTTGTAACAGCCCTTGCATACATTAAACAAGCAGCAGCACAAAGTAACTTTGAGCTAAATCACTTAGGTAAAAGTAAAGCCAACGCTATTGAGCAAGCATGCCAACAAATTATTGATGGCGAGCATTACGAGCACTTCCCTGTTGATATTTTCCAAACAGGTTCGGGCACCAGCTCTAACATGAACGCCAATGAAGTTATCGCAACGCTTGCAACTCGCATTGGTAATGAGCTTATTCACCCCAACGATGATGTAAATATGGGGCAAAGCTCTAACGATGTAGTGCCGACAGCCATAGCGCTTAGTAGTGCAATTAACGTAGTTTATGAATTACTGCCATCACTTGAAAAACTATCGCAGAGCTTAGAGCAAAAAAAAGCAGACGTGGGCAAAATAGTTAAAACAGGACGTACGCATTTAATGGATGCTATGCCCGTTACGTTTGAGCAAACACTCAGCGCGTGGCAATCACAAGTAAATAATGCAGCCTCTGGCATTCGCCATAGCTTAGAGCGAGTGTGCGAGCTTGCCCAAGGCGGGACAGCTGTTGGGACCGGTATTAATGCCGATGGCGAATTTGCCTCAAAATTTGCTAAAAACTTAAGCGCAAATGTAGGTATAAGTTTTAAACCAAGCAGTAACTTTTTTTACAACATTGGCTCACAAGATGCCATTGTAGCGCTTTCAGGTCAGTTAAAAGTACTCGCTGTAGCACAAATGAAAATAGCCAACGACCTACGCTGGATGAATTCAGGCCCACTTGCTGGGCTTGGTGAAATAGAACTTGAAGCACTGCAACCTGGCTCGTCGATTATGCCAGGCAAAGTAAACCCGGTGATCCCAGAAGCGGCAGCCATGGTAAGCGCTCAAGTTATAGGTAACGATGCAACCATCACTGTAGCAGGCCAAGCGGGTAATTTTGAGCTAAACGTAATGCTACCGGTTATTGCACATAATATTTTACAAAGCATTGAGCTACTTGCTAATAGCGCACAAGCATTGGCAGATAAAGCCATTGCAAGTTTTAAAGTAAACCAAACCAATATTGATAAAGCACTGGCCAAAAATCCAATTTTAGTGACTGCGCTTAATCCGGTGATCGGCTACGAAAAAGCAGCCAAAATAGCGAAGCAAGCCTACAAAGAAGCTCGCCCAATAATTGATGTAGCAGAGCAAGAAACCGACCTTCCACGCAGTGAATTAGAAAAACTCCTTAACCCCACTAAACTTACCCAAGGCGGTTTATAAAGGTAAATCTAAACGGCTTTAATTACTTGATAATATAGTTTTTATTGCCGTTAAAAATGCACCGTGTATGATAGTGATGAATAATTCATCACTATCAAGGTTTGTTATGCGTACTCCACTGTTAGCCCTACTTTTACCACTTTGTTTAACTGCATGCCTCGAAACAACATCGCAAGATGCACCCACTAATTCGGTGAACGAGCTTAAAGAAGTACCGCATAAAGATGTACCTCAACAAACCAGCAGTGAAAACAAGCACAGGAACCCTACTGATGCATCTCAACCAATAAAAGCCTTTGAAAAAGAAGTATCACTTAACGACATTAAAACCGCAAAAAGCGAACTTAATACGCTCATTGCCAATACACAGTGTGATACATCGGCACAATGTAGAGTTATGCCGGTAGGAAGCAAAGCTTGTGGCGGGCCAAGTAATTATATTGTTTACTCAACAAAAGCAGCTAAAGAGGGGCAAGTCAGTTCGCTTGCTAAGCAAATAACAACGCTTGAAAAAACCTACAACACACAAAATGAAATGATGAGCACATGCCAGCATTTAACTTCGCCAAGCACGCAGTGTGTTGAAAATAAATGTGTTAAACTTGAAGGCTCAGCGGTAAGTGTATTTTAAGGACAAGGTTATGAGTTGTTTACCATCAGCAATTAAATTATCAATTGTGAGTGTTGCCACCAGCGCTATGCTATTACTTAGCGGCTGTGCAAGCACATCATCAGGTACTGAGAAAAATCAGAATTTGTCTGACTTGAACTACGATCTTAATAACATTGTGAGTGATAATAGTTGCACCGCAAGCTTTCAATGTAAGGTACTCGAAGTCGGTGCACGAGCATGTGGTGGACCAAGTAAGTATATTGTGTATTCAACACTTAACACCTCGCAAGAGTATGCTGAAGAAGTGGCACACAAAATTACACAGCAGCAAGAAGCGCAAAACAAAGCGCAAGGTTTAACCGATTGCTCACCCGTGCTTGAAGTACAAACCCTGTGTATTAATCAGCAATGCCAAGCGTTTGATATAAAATAGCTTTACACTATTAAACCTTAAATTAAGCGTTAATTTAATAACGGAATTAGCGCTGATAAAACCACTACTAACACCACGCAAATTCCTGCTTTAACAATGTATTTCATTGGCATTTCTTTTTTTACCCAGTACGCATAAATAAAGCGCACAAAATAGCTGGCTGCGGTGCCAAACAAAGCAAATATAATAAGGTAGGTAATTAGTATAATATTCAAAGCAGTACTTCTTTATAGTTATTAGTATAAGGGCTTAATACAAAGAACGTGAAATCACTGTTTTTATCGAGCCCACGCTCTAAAAAAGATTAATTTTCCAGAGCGTTGATTCACTATTTAGCTTTTTTTGTATGAGTAATTAAAAGCTCGGCAACTTGCTGTTTTACAGCTCGCTTATCGTCACTTTGGACATTAAACCGTGTTGCTAATTGGGCTATTTCATCATCGTTTAAATTAAACGATAGGCGTTGACGTGTTTTTTTAGACTTTACATCTAATCCTAAAATTTTACGGATCATATCTGAGGGCGTCAGCTCTTGGTCAATCGCCTGCTTTTTTATCGACTTTTGTACTTCGCTGCTTAAATCAAATGCCATTTGCGTGGCACGCACGGCTTGCTCTTGACGTAACCACTTGTCTTTAGCATCACTCACTTCGCATCTCCTGGAAACAAGTCGACTATATCGGTAATTGGGCGTGTTAACGTTAGTGACACTTCAGTCTCACCGCCATCCCATATTTCAATATTTAAGCCGTGCCCTTCGTCCGGCGACGCTAAACAAATCATTTCACAAGGTTCGCCACCTTCTTGCTCATAGCGCGGTAACGACTGGCCACGAAAATCTTTGTTATGGAAATAACACACATAAGGCGATTCACTTTGCTGATAGCTTTTAGCTAAAAACTGCATAAACTGCTCTGGCGTATTTTGCACCTGTATATGGGTTAACGACTCTTCATCAAAAATACGTGCAAATTCGTCTAGCCCAAATATTTGCTCTACGTCATCACGCTGAATTTTTATTGAAAAATTAGCCCATTGCTCGCCATCATCTTGCTCAATTTGTAAAAATACTACCTGACCGCTGTTCGTCTCTAGCACAAACTCAGTATCACTACTGTGCTGATATTGATAGGTTTGAATATCAATAACACGCAGCGTTTGCCCTTTTAACCACGACGGGTACGCAAATGAATCTATAACAGTAAACATATCGCCCTTTTTAAGCTCACTTGCATGGTTAAGCTGACGTTCTGGCTCTTTTTTTGATTTGAAAAAATTAAACATAATGAGGCATCCCTTAAGCAAAAAAGGTAACTAAGCTATGCTTAATTACCTTTTATAAATAATGTACTAACTATTAGCCGTTTTGCTTGGCTTTAATGCGCGCTAAAATATCAGCACTTTTTGGGCTTGTATCGCCAATGCCTGCTTCAGCCATTTTTGCTTTTAAGTCATCGCCGTTTGCATCTGCTTCAAGCTCTTTTGCCGCACCTAATTGGTCGCTACGATCTTGCTGGCGCTGTTTAATACGTTCAAGCGACTGACGAGCCGAGGTCATAGACGAGCTATTAGTATTAAGCGTGCTGTTAACAGCCATTGTTGCTTGCTGTACGCTTTCTGTGGTTTTAACCATAGTAAGCTGGCGTTGGTTTTCTTTAATCGACTTTTCAGCGTCTTTAACTTGCTGCTTAAGCGTTACAATGTGATTGCTGAAACCTGCTAATACTTGCTCGTTTTCAGCTTTTTCAGCTTCAAAGTCGCCAATTTTTTCTGCAATTTCTAAAGCTAGGGCTTCGTTACCTTTTTCAAGTGCTTGGCCAGCATACGCTTCGTGCTCAGCAATTGATGCATCTACCGCGCTAATTTTGCGCTTAGTTTGCATTTCTTTAGCCATTACTTCTGTCAGGCTTTTTTTAGCACGATTAAGTGCATTTTGCGCATCTGCTATTTCTTGTTCAAAAATACGAATACCGTTTGCATCTACAATTGCTTCACCCGCTTCACGCGCACCGCCACGTACTGCTGTAAATAATTTTTTTAATATACTCATAATCTTAACTCCACTAACTAGTTACTAATCGTTTAAATACAAGGTCACGGCTTCTAGTGCGTCAATAGCGTTGTCTGCTAGTGTCACTAGTTCGTGGGTAATATCATCTAATGATGAATTTACCGACAGTGCACCAAAAATCGCGTATTTGTTATCGATTTTAGCAAATGCACTCAGTGGAATTGGCACGTTTAAACGTAGTAGTGTTTCGTTTAACTCGTTGCGTAATTCACTTTTTACTTCATCTTCGCCAAACAAGTAGCTAATACATAACAACTGCTCTTGTGTTTGCGTTACAAAAATTGGAAGCTCATCGTTTCCATCAACTATGACTTGTAAAACATCTTGCTCACCAGGGTTGGCAATCAAGAAAGACTCAAAGTTAGCGCCTTCTGTTTCAAAAGAAGCTAATTTTATTGAAAGTTCATTTAATTCCATGTCTCTGCCTTTTTGCTGTTTGACATATTATGTCTGAGTTAAGATTCGCACGGTCGACATATTATGTCAACCATGTTTTATTAATTTTTATACAATTCGCTTTCTATCTGCCACGCATTACGGTAGTAATCATATAGCTGACCTGAACCTAACCTATTGACCTCAATACTTTTAACTTGTTCAAAATACTGGTTAGGAAATACAAAACTGGCTAATAAATATTCTTTACTTACCCACCTTGATGGCACCGGCATTTCGCTTACATTTTTAATTCGCCCACTGGCTGGTTGACCCATTTTAGTGGCAATAGTCCACCCCCACTGTCCAAACGAAGGAATATTTTGCTGATACTGCTCAACATAATCAAAACCTGCCGCTTTTACCGTTTTAGCAATACTTAAAAATGCTTTTTTGGCATGATAAGGCGAGGTTGATTGCACTGCCATTGCGCCATCAGGGGCTAACAATTGACGCACATGGTTATAAAAATAGTCGCTGTACATTTTGTTTAAATCGGGGTGATTAGGGTCTGGCAAGTCGATTAAAATAGTGTCAAATTGCTTACCTTGATCAAGCAGCTTTTCAATCTCTAAAAACGCATCTCCCACAATAATATTGGCTCTCGGATCTAACATCGATTGCTTATTTAGCGCTAATAACCGCTTACTTATAGACTCAGGTGCTGTAAAATCACCGTCTTTATGGCCAAATAGATTAAGCAGCTGTGCATCTAAATCAATTAACGTTACCTTGCTCACTGGCCACTTTAAAACATCTCTAAGGGCAAGCCCGTCGCCACCACCAATAATTAATACGTTATCATGCCGGTTTGATGCGAGCATTGCCGGATACACCAGCATTGAATGATATATTTGCTCATCAATACTTGAGAACTGCAAGCGCCCATTTAAATACAAGTCGGTAATAGGCACAGGCTGGTTTTTGCTTAAGCGCTCAGTTAATACTACATGCTGGTATTTAGTTGCTTGTGAGTAAATAACTTTATCTTTGTAAAGCACATTACTTAAGCTGTTCATCCAGCTACTTCCCATCACTAAAATAAACCCAAACAATGCCAGTAATACTATATGACAAACTAAAAGTGCCTTAGCAAAGCGCACATGAGTATGGTAGCGCCATAAAAAGGCGAGCCCTGCCAATATATTAAAAAGCGCTGTCCACGCTGCAGCTTGCATTATAGGCATCGCCAGCATAATGCTTACCCAAATAGCCGCACCAATACCGGCGCCAATATAATCGGCACCATAAATGGTGCCTGCATTGTTTTCTAAAAAGCGCCCGTACACATGTTGGCGAATACGCGCAATAAGCGGTATTTCCATCCCAATAAACAAACCCAGTACTAAACCAAACACATAAGGTAAAAAGCGTGACCACTCTTGCAGCTTTTGAAATACATAGCCGTTAAGCACAACATCTGGCGGTAAATTAAAAATACTAGAAAATAAATGAGGCAGTGAGTAACTTACAGCAATTACACCGGCTATTGCCAAAATACAGCCCATACCAATCAGGGCAATAATACTTTCCAGCCAAGCAAAGGCGGTAAAAGCATCTTTAAACCAACGGGCTAAAAATGCGCCTAAGCCCATGGCAACTATCATGGTGCCAATCATGGCATAGATAGCACTTTCTACAGAGCCCAGTACTCGCCCTGCGTAATGCGAAAGTAAGTATTCATAAATAAGGCCGCACCCAGCGAGTACGGCCATAACAGTGATTAGTAAAATATCGTGCCCAAGTAAACGTGATTTACTTGGGCTAGTTGTAGTTGATGACACTGATTATGCGCCTAGTAAAGTTGCCATAGTAATACCAACAGCAAACGACACTGCAGCAGAAATAGCACCTACACCCACATTTTTTTGACGGTTAACTTCATCTGAAATATCACAACCTGATAAAATTATTTTGATGGTGATTAAATGCAAAATGATGAATGCCACTAAACTTGTAATCGCACTAATAGCCCAGTAAAGCAGGCTAGCATTAATGTTATCGGCCGCATACGGTGCAATACCCGATGCTGCTGTAATAGCTAAGGCACTGCCCACTAAAAAGCCTGCGTAGCGTATACCTACAGCTAAATTGCCATCAATAATAGCTTGCTGTAAACAATCACCGCTCTTATTGGTACGCTTAAATAACTGTACGCGGTATTGGCTTACAAGCAGTAGTGCAACACTGCCAATAATAAAAGCAGCAATAACGATAGGCAGCCCGTGCCAGCCCTCAGTTGCTACCCATAAAAGTGCAGAGCGAATCACAATAGCCACACTCACTACATGACCAAAGTCGATAATAGAGGCCGTTACATTACCTTTTACAATTTCGTCGTGCAGGCTGACTTTGCGAAGCGCAACCTTATCTTGAAAAAAGTGGCCTAATTTAATCAGGATAATGGCTAATACACCATAGCCTAGCATTTGCAGGGCTTCTTGTTGTAAAGACGCAGCAAACGCGCCACTACTCACACCCGTTAGTACAATGGCAAGAGCAACTAAGCCTGCCGCAAAGCTAATACCAAACGCAAAGTTATCGCGCTCTGTTATTTCATCATTCGCATGTAAATTTGAAACCCAACCTTTAATATATTTTAGGCTTACAAATAACAACACTATAATTGCAAAATCAATCGCCAAAGCTTGTAGCGACCACGTAGTTATTCCATTAAATTCGTACATATTTCTAACTCCAACTTATTCTTTACTTACCACGGCTCACGCCACGAGAGGTTCTGCTACCGCTATTGCGTACCGATCCAGAGCTGTTGCTATAACTACTCGAACGCGAGTAACTACTGCGGCTTTTAGGCGGTGTATAACTACTGCGGCTTAAACCCGAGGCACCCGTTTTTTTGCTCGCATAAGGGCTAGTAAACTGTTTGCCTTGGCGTTGGTACGATTGACGCGTACGCGTTTCTAAAGCACTTTGCGTTTTAATTTGTTTAGGGCTTGAGTAACGATAGCGGCCGTAATCGTTGTAATAGCTATATTTACGGCGGCTGCTCCAACGTCCGTATTCAACACGGTCAAATACATCGCCTAAAATACGGTACATGCCATACCACTGCCAAAAGCTAATACCATTACTATTAGTTTGCCAGTTACCGTAATTAGGGTTGCCCACCAATTGATTACCTTCGCCTGCGCCCTCTGCCTCTTTACTAATAGCACCAACGCGCGCAAGGCTGCCCTTAGACATATCGGCTAGCATATTAATCGGGTCAGTTAACGCATCAGAAAACAGCGTAGGCTTAGCCGCCTCACGTAGTAAATCAATACTGTGTAGCGTATCTTCGTAAGGAGGGATTAAATAAGTGCCTTTAATATCTTTAAGTCGTTGTGCTAAACCACTGTAAAGGGCACCCTGCCTTGTAGCATCAAGGGTAATTACATCAACAACCTGACTAAGTTCTGGCTGTTGCTGTTTAAGGAGTTTGCCATATTCTTTAAGCAATACAGCATTACGTATCGTGCCATTATCAAGCGCGGTACCAAGCTGTGCGAGCTCAACATCTGCCTTTTTAATAGACTCTTGAATTGTTTGTTGTAGTTGCTCTTCTTTAGATTGACAACCCATAAGCACTGCAAACAAACAAAACAGGCTCATAAGTTTCCAAGCTTTTATATTCGACATTCATGTCACCTGATTTAATAAATAACCGCATTAGTCTTACACAGGTCACTTATTAAGCCAAGAATGAAATTGCAACAAAGTAAGTCTGCCTAAAATAAAATAACCAGCTATAGTTACTCTATGAATTTAAACACATTCTGTTACTCACAAATTTAGTTAAGTAACATCAGCGCTACGAGTAAGCCTTCTATTAATAAATAACAACAATAAGTAATAACTCTTTTAGTGAAAGAGCATGACAGTAAGAAGGGATTTGGCTAAATGTTTCATAGTATTCGTAACAAATTTATTATTATTACGACTTGTTTAATCGTACTAAGCTCTAGTTTTGTTTTTTATTTAGCAATTAATGAGCACGAGGATTTATACCGCCAATCAGTTGAAGAAAATCTCGATGCGATGTCATCAAATATTTCAGATAATTTGTTACGTGTGATGTCGCAAGAGATAGACTTATTTTCTATCACAACTGAGCTTTTGGGGTTAGATAGGTACGAGCACATAAAGTTTGTAAATGTATTTGATAGTAATTGGCAACTAATACAGTCCTATGTTCATCCTAATTACTTAAAGCTTGATGAGTTTTCCCCCAAGTTACAAGGGATCAAGCCGCAAAGTTTGCCTCATGCGGTGAGTGCGACTAACCAAGGTTTAGTAGCCTTAAAAACAATTGGTGAGGAGCAATTCCCTGTAGGCTATTTATTAATTGTTCAGGACTTTAATAAGCCTCTAAATGAAAGCAAAGCGAGCTTATTTTTTAGTGCAGCCCCAATCGTTTTTTTTAGTATAGTGATCACCATCATCATCTCTTTTTGGATATATCAACATTTATTAAGCCCTCTACTAAAACTTTCTAAGTTCACGCAAAAAGTAGAAAAAACGACTAACTACCAACTTCAATATCAGAGCTCCGGCAGCGACGAAGTATCGCGACTTGGTAAAGATATTAATAACTTGCTTAACACTATTCACTCCCAAGTACTCACTAATCAAAAAAACACCGCACAACTATTAAAGCAAAAGCAATCAATGGAGCACCTTGCTAACTACGATATATTAACTGGCTTACCTAATCGTCTGTTTATTATGGCTTTACTACAAGAAGAGTTAACACGCAGTAAAAGCAACGAGCAAGATATAGCAATCATGTTTTTCGACGTAGATAGCTTTAAAGGTGTTAACGATACACTTGGCCATGAAACGGGCGACCTACTTTTAAAGGCGGTAGCCAGTAATATCAAAAAGCATATACGCGAAAACGATGTTATTGCACGCTTAGGGGGCGATGAGTTTTTAATAATGCTGCGCAATATAAATAATTACGCCCTGGTTACTACTATTGCGGAGCAAATTATCAGCTCAATGCAAACGCCTTTTACTATTAACCAATGGGATATACCCACCGGAGTCAGTATTGGGATTGCCCATGCCAAAGAGGCTGGGTTTGATATTAATACATTAATTAGTAATGCAGATATAGCAATGTATGCCTCAAAAGAAAAAGGTAAAGGGTCGTACACTGTTTTTCATAAAGAAATGTTAGAAAACAGCAAGCGAATGGCTCAAGTTGCTAATTTAATTAGTCATGCAATTGCGCAAAATGAGTTTGAAGTTGTCTATCAGTTAAAAATAGCTGCCAATGGTGAAATTAATGGCCTTGAAGCCCTTATTAGGTGGCAAAGTGAAGAGCTTGGTTTTATTTCACCAGGCGAGTTTATACCCATTGCAGAGCAAGCAGGTAAAATAAAAGCAATCACACAGTGGGTTGTCTCTAGGGTATTTCAAGATTTACCCACATTAAAACAAACTATAGGTAACCATGTACTCGTTTCTTTAAACCTATCGAGCCATGATCTTAAAGATAATCACTTTATAAATGTTGTAAAAAATAAATTGGTTAAATACAACGTCGACATTGCAAATATCCAGTTTGAAATAACCGAATCAAGCTACTTGGATAATTTTAAAAACTCCAATGAATTCTTTAATCAAATAAAAAAAATGGGCGGCTCTATAGCCCTTGATGATTTTGGAACGGGATATTCATCGCTAAGCTACCTTACAAAAATAGATATCGATACCATCAAAATTGACCGTATGTTCGTTAATCAATTTGACAGTTCAGAAAAGGATGCAGCGGTATTAAAGGCCATACTCGATTTAAGTAAACGCTTAGGTTTAAAGGTATGTAGTGAGGGTATAGAAACAGCCAGCCAGGCTAACTACCTGATTGAAAATGGCAGTAATGAAATGCAAGGGTATTATTTTGCAAAGCCTGTAGCTATATCACACATTCCAGCAGCTAAAGCTCAAGCAAAAGAGGCATTTAAAGCGCTAACTTTAAAATAAGTCAGCGCTACTAGGGCGTTAGCGTTACAACAGTTAGCTCGTCCGGAATTTTTATATCAGCAGGTAAGTAAGCAACTGCATTTTCTTCTTTCAATAAATACGCAATAATTTCTTTAGTCGAGCTAAATTCAACGGGTGGCTTGCTACGCCCTGTAAATCTCATCTGAGCCCAATAAGCCTGAATTCTGGATTCGGTTAAGCCAACCAATTTCGTATTAAAGTCGATTCGTAACGGGTTTCCGGCGGGTAAATTTACTGCTTTAAATTGACGACTTATCGCGCCGCCCATATAAATATGGCGAATCTGCTGCTTACTCAAAGCTAAGTTTTTATTGGCCGTATTAACAACAATGATCACTTTACTTGTGTGGCTATTATCCGCGTAGGCTTGTACGCTAATAAACAATAATGACCAAGTAAAAATACACAGCAGTATTATATGTCTAATCACATAAGTTAACTTACAATACATCGTCAAAATACCCAATCTAAGCCAATAAGGTAAAGATTCGTTTTTCTATTAAAGCTAACATCCTCAGGGATAACAAAAAAAGAATTACTAACCTCATCGCCTTCTAAAGCAGATACTTCCGCTTTTAACGCCAGATTAGGTAGCACATCCCATCGTATACCGAGTGTCCATGTTTTTAGTGAGTCAGGCGCCGACTCTGCAAATATGTTGTTATAAGCCTGTGCCAGCTGATCAAGCTCTACATTAGCACCGATAGGGATTTCATTCTGCGTGGCATTAATCTCTACATCGCTGTCTGCAAAGGTTAAATGATAAGTAAAGGGTGCATCGTTATAGCCTACGGTTAAGTAATAACTTTGTATAATCGGAATTATATCTAACTGTGTTTTAATCTTTACCCACTCACCTCTAAAAAAATAATCTAAATTATCATAAATAACACCAAACTGATCTGCATGTGCACTGCCCTGCGTTGTCAGCGATGCTGCACTTTGGCTAAAATTAAAATTCTCTAAAATATCTTGTAGTTGGTTAATCGATTTAAGATCTAACGCTATGTTACCGTTATACCTTGAAGCCCTAAACTCTATATTTTCAATATTCAACTTCCCTATCACACCCACTAAATTATCAACCTCAAAGCCTGTTTTAAAACGGCCTATGCCAATACTTCCAGACTCTTCGCCATAGTACCCTTCAATACTGATATCAAAGTCATCTGAGCCAAATTTGTAAATTGCATCAATACCATTAAATGTTTTAAATAAATACGTGTCGTACACTTGTTGTGGCGGATTGATCCATGGATAAGCAAATCCTACATCAGAGAAATCGCTCATTGTAAAAAATGGGGTGCGCAGCTTACCGACTTTTATCTGCAGATTGGTTGTGGGAGTATAAGTTAAATAAAGCCATTCAAGTCCACTCTCACCAGATACCGTTGTGCTATCAGATCTAAGTAACCCTTGTCCTGTCACTGACCAGTTTTTATTAAACTGATACTCAGCTTGAAGACCTATTAAGCTTGATGGTGAAAAGTTAAGAGTGTCGTCGTAACCTCTATATTCGATATCTTTTTCATCTAAATAGCCACCAATAACACGCGCGTAGCCTGAAAAATCAAACTCACCTGATTTAGCCGGTAAGTGATGTAGGCCCACGATTAAAACGAATATCTGAAATATTTTATTTCGCATAGACACTCAGCAACCTATATGAAAAAGCGCTGAATATTAAAAAGTAACGACATTTTATAATTCTGCAGAATAATTATTATGAGGTATAACTATAGTCAAAGTTAAAGAGTGTGGATCAAAATAGTCTGAACTATAAGTTATTATTTTTATACATCTTAATAAATTGGTTAACTTAAGATATCTGCTTGTACTGTAATACCAATTCACTTAATTAAGCGTTCTATTTTGAGAGTGGAAAAACGTGTTGATAGCTAGGCAAAATGATTAAGTATTATTGCGTATTGGTATCATTGCAAAGGGTTTGAGCTCTGTTGCGAGCCTTATCCACGGGTTTCATGATACTCAACCCATGCTAAGAAGTACGGGTTGACGCTGTGCAGCTGATAGCTAATATTTTCACTTTCTTACAGACAGTAAAAAAGCCGCTTCATTTCTGAAGCGGCTTTCTCGTATTTGGAGCCTTGTTGTTATGTCGTGGTGACCACAGCGGTAGAGAGTCACAGTGAAATGCTGCACTATTATTAGCCAATGCATTGAATAGCCAAAACACTGTTCACAAAGAGGCGCTTTGCTTAGGAGACGCTACGCTTTAGAGAAGAAAATGCTGAATATTACTTTCCTTCAGACGGAAAAAAGCCGCTTCATTTCTGAAGCGGCTTTCTTTTATTTGGAGCCTGGCAATGTCCTACTTTCACATAGCAAATGC
>NZ_JBBEVD010000030.1:0-61696 GCF_037414265.1 Pseudoalteromonas sp. C12FD-1 | reverse complement strand
TGAATCGCTGTTACCTTGGAACATTAAACAAGCTGGGTGTCGTTAGCTAGACGCTTACGATAAACGAGCAACTGACGTTATGTTAAATCAGCGAGGAAAAGAGTTATACCAGCGTATCGCACAGGATGCGCATATTTGGGAGAGGCAACTAGCGGCTAATTTTAGTAAAGATGAGCAGGAACAACTTTTAAGCTTACTAATTAAATTAAAAACATCCTTCAAATAAAAAAGCCCATCAAAAGATGGGCTTTAATAAATAGCTTTTTACGCTAATGCGATTAGAAAGTGTAACGAACACCTACCTTAATCTTATATGTAGAATCTTCTGCTTCAAAAGTAAAGTCATCATTAATTGGACTTCCTAGGATGTACTTACCACTTGCTTCATCAATATCCATCTCAATAATTTCTCTTGAATTGTTATTTTGACGGTATACTTTGCCTTTAGAAGAATCAATAAGATTTAATAGGTTATCTACTACGAAATACAATTCACCTTTATGGTCATCCATAAACCCTGGTACTTCTTGTGATATATATAGATCCATAGTGGTGACCCATGGTGTTTTCCCTTGACTCCTATTAACAAACCCACCTGCAGATCCTGAAAGACCTAACTCCTCAAAGTGAGCTAGAACTTCAGCTTCACTTACACCATCGGCATAAATCACGTTCGGATCATTAGCTGTCGGAACATAAGCTAGGTAATTACCACCATAAGTATTAAAGCCTGAAGGTTGAATTAAATCCTGATTGAAGAATCGTCCGCCTGTTAAATTCTCTAAACTAACCAATTGACTGTAAGCAGAACCTGAATTACGTTCAATAAATAAATTAAACTTAGTCTTATAATTATTTATTAATTCAGCAGTGTAACCTATGTTTAAAACAAACCTATGTTCTGTTTCATAAGGTGAAACACCAACTTGAGTTTCCTGATGGTCACCAAAGTGACCGTATCGGTAGTTACTTCGAGCTGTAGATGAACTTCCAGGGTTACCACCTGTTATATCTTGGTTTGTATATGAAGCATCAAATTTAAATCCATTATCCCAAGTCTTTGATATTCCAGTACTTAAGATAATCGATCTACCATTATCATCAGCATTTGTTAGCATTATTTCAAGGTCGGTCGTATCATAGAACGGTAATGCACCGTCTATAGTGCTACCAACAACAGCATCATCGCCTAATAAAGCAGCGTTAATCCATTCAGCGGTATTTTCTTTTTTAGTATAGATAGCTGTTGATGTCCATGCAAAGCCTTCACCAAGGTAAGGGATATCTAAATTTACATCGCTATTTAACATGAAAGTCCACTGTGAAGGAATTTCGAAATCTGGGTCAATAAAGTTTGAAGGAGAGCCAGATGTACCAACATTTACTGCAGCTATTGCTTCATCAATAGGGTTATTGAGTGCGGTGCTAGGAAGTGTGATATTACGCTCAGAGAATGTTTGGCTACTAATACCATCATTTGAATATGAGTTAGAAATCCATACATTTGGATTGCCACCGGCATAACGCCCAGCGCTACCCCTAATTGTGATATCTTCATTAAAGGTGTAAGTAAAGCCTAAGCGTGGTAAGAGAATATCAACCCCATCTAGGTTGTTTCTGTTATCAAACCCAGTGGCCTCTTCTAAAGCTGCATTATAAATAGGTTTGTCATCAGAGCCTAAGCGTTCATAGCGTAAGCCAGCTGACAAAATTAAATCATCACTGTAATCCCATGTATCATTTATGTATAAAGCTATATCATTACGTGAAAACTTTGCAGTAACCGCAGAAGGATCGTTACCTGTACCATTTGAATATGTATAAGTAGAAGCAATTTGATTTTCAAAATCTTCGATACTATTAAAACTAATTACACCTTTTGATGCTGGTAAAAACTGATTTTCTATGTCTAAAACATCATATTTTAAACCAAACTCTATCGTATGTTCGTCAAGTAAATAAGTTCCATCTAGCTTTAAAGTGAACAAATCATTTTCTAATGTATTAGAATGACGGAATTCATCAGAACCAAAAGCGATTGCTCCTTCTTCACCATCTCCATCTACATCAAGATTAGAAACAGTAATATCACCTAGGTTTGAAGAATTACCTAGAGATATTGCGCCAGTATCAACTGATTTTTGCGTCACGCTAATTTGGGTAGAAAACTCATCACTCCAATCTGAGTACAAAGTTGAGCTGAAATTATTAAGTTCTTGTGAATTGTTGTACCAATGAGTACTCAATCTTAGCTCAGTATTACCACTGGTCATATTACGAGTGCTATTACCTTCACTGTGCATGTAGACAAAATTTGCACGATGATAATCATTAATATTCCAATCGATTTTTGCAATATATTTTTCATCGTTTAATTGCGGTTGTGTATCTGATTCACCTATATCACTAATACCGTAAACATCATTAGCAATTTTTCTAACAGCCTCTAAATCTGAAGTAGTTACAGTCGTTTTATTTGTACCAACATTTGAACCAGCTACACCATACTCTAATTGTTGAGGTGATTCATACTTTTCATACGCACCAAAGAAAAATACTTGATCTTTAATAATTGGCGCACCAAATGATACTCCGTAATTTTTTTCTTCAAAGTCTAGCTCAAGGTCATCACCGTTTGCGTTTTTTGGAGTCCCTGCCCAGTCACTACTAAGTTTTTCGTAAAAGACACTACCATGGATTTCATTTGTTCCTGATTTAAATACTGCGTCTACGTTACCGCCAGTAAACCCACTTGACTTAGCATTTATAGGAGCAACTGAAACTGATACCTGATCTAATGCATCTAACGGAAATGGGTTTCGCTGAGTTGGGTAACCATTACCATTTAAACCAAAATCATCATTGAGTGGTATGCCGTCTACTGTTATTGAATTAGTACGCGGATTTGAACCAGCGATTGTCATTGAGCTTTCGCTTCCAGGCTGAATAACAACAAGTGGATTGTTTTTAACTATATCTTTGATATCTCTACCAATGCTAGGTGTAGTTGTGATCGCTTCTTGACCGAAATATGAGTCATTTGCCGATGAGTTAAATAAAACTGGTGACCCAGTGACAACAATAGACTCCATGCTAGTGCTAGATAATTGCTGATCAATTTGTCGTGTTTCTCCAAGAGAAAGATAGACATTCTCAATCTCAACGTCACGGTAAACTTCAGAGTCAATAGTTATTTTATAAGGACCACCTACACGTAATCCTGTAGCGTTGTAAGTACCTGTTTCATTTGTTGTTACTACCCTTCGTGTCCCGGTAGGCTCGTGCACTAATACTAGTTTTGTATTAACAGCAGGGTTGCCGTTTGGTCCGAAAATTTGGCCCTTTACTGACGAAGTAGTTTCGTTGGCGAATGCAGCGCCACTTACACTTACACACGCAGCGATAGCAAGTGAGAGTGCTGTTTTTTGAAGTTTAGTCTTCATTTTCATTTCCCGTGAAAGTTATAATTAAATTGTTATTTTAAGTAGTATAAATTAAATAGTACTGCTGAATTTATACTCTTGTAATATGCAAAATTAATTTGCACAATTTATACTTGTATACTTAACTAAATTTGGATTAATTACTTATTATTATGTTACCGCCGTTATGTGACAGTATTATGAAATGCAAATTTTATAATTCCTTTTACAACTGATTATTTACATTTTGTAATTAATACAATTTTAGCTTTATTATTTTAGCTATACTCCAGACCATGTATAAACATAAATTAATTCCCGTGTGTAGGTTTTTTATTTATAGGTTGATTATTATTTTGTCGTTATTTTTAATTTTTTATTGTCATCTGACGAATCAAATAAATAGTTCAATACACCGGCAAGTCTAATGCCTGCTTTTTGCAAACGTTGCTTAACAAGCGGATTGTATTTAAAAACATAACTATAGCTCACTTCATCATTGGTTGAGGTATAAATATCTTCGGCCAATTCATGAGATTCCATCAGCCAAGTAGTAGGGCTGCTGTTTAAGTATGTTTTAATTAATGCTGCATCGTCGGTATCTATAAACTTAGCATATTCAGTGTAAGCTAAATTTTCATTTTCTATTAATCCAGTGTCCCAAAGGCTATGCAAATTGGTTTCGTTGTCAAAAAAATCAACTTTAATTAAATTGCCGCCTCTATCTTCACTTCGCCCAGCATGAAATGGTTGGTGGCTGTCGCCTACCAAATGAACTAAAAACTTTAGGGCAAACTGTTTTTCATTAAATGAAGAAGTAGGTGACTGGAGTGTACTAATAGAGAAGTAAATACCTTCTAGAATGTTTGTAACATCGTCTTTGCTGTGTGTGTGTGCGTGATTTATGGAAAGCGTTTTATTTTTGGGAAGATTTATGTAGTGCCAGCGTGAAGATTTTTTACGCCAAAATAGCTCAGGGCTAGATCGCATTTCATCAGCCCAAGTAGCAACTTGAGCCAGAGATTGCCCGTCTAATAGCGGCAACAAGTTATGCATCGTTTCGTCACTCAAATGCTGCTCAGCAATATGCCCAACAATTCGATGACCATTTTGACCCCATGCATACACTTTAGAAGTTGTAAAAATAGCACCAATTATTAACGTTGTGGCTACGAGAGTAGCAATTTTAATGCGCATCACTGTTTCTTGCATTTATTTTTATTCACCTATTAGCTGGTGTAAACATTGTGATTGTTTTTGCTAAATATAGGAAGGAGTCAAGAGTATTCATTATTTCTTATTCATAACCGTTTAAAATCAGTGGCTTATATGTGATGGGTAAAATTACCTGTTGTAATAAGTAAATAATATTGTTCAAATATGACCTTAGCGTTGTTAGGTACATCTTATTGATGGGGTTTAGAAAGGTCATGTTACATAAACTGTTGTTTGTTACACTTTTGTTTCTGGTTATGGTTGCCGCATGGTCTGTTGGAAAGGTGAGCGTTAAAAGTAATGAAATAAATTTTCCAGAACTAATAAAAACGTCAACACAATGTTATACAACAGCCAGTGAAAACAAAAATCAGCTTATTGTATTTACGCCATCGCAAAGCGTGGCAGAGAAGCTTACAGAGTCTCTATGCCTTGATGCCGTGGTAACTAAACAATACGGTTCTGTTAAAGGCTACTGGGGTGACAGTACAACGGAGAGCTTCGATTTTGTTGGAAAAGGAATTGCAGACCTAGTACTTGCAAAAAACAATATAATGGATGCCTTTAATGCAGAGCTAACCTATAACTATCAATCTGTGGTGGGCTTTTCGGATTACACCGCATTTTTTATCTCCTCAAAAGAAAAGCCACGCTTAACAAAGCAATACTTTTTAGATAAGCGTATAGGCTTATTGGATTACCCCACAAGCCGCTCTGGGCATATACTGCCTAAGAAAATGTTTAAAGATTTAAATATCAACTTAGCCAATCTAGATATTATTTACGCCAGCTCTCACAGCGAGCTGCGTGACTTATTAGCTAATGGGCAGGTCGATATTATTGCGTCTTTTTGGAAAGAAAGTGACGCAGCACGTTTTTCAAAAAATTACATAACTCCCTTAAGTAATAAAATTTCAGGTTCGCGCTGGTATCTAAAAATGCAGCAAAACAATACAGACCTTTTATGCGCTGTACAGCGTCATATTCTTGATATGACAAAGGAGCAGACGCTGAGTTATTACAAAGAGGCGCAATCTTACTGGGATTGCAGTTCAGAGCAAGTAACAGCTAAAGGTGAGAGCGTTAAAAATGGATAAGTATAAATATGTTTTTTTTGGCTGCGCTGTTTTTATTATTAACTGTTTAGTGTTTTATGTGTCTGTAATTAATGAGCAGAGTGACGCTATTAAACGCCAAGTTATAGAAACTGAAAAACAAGTTGCATTGGACTTACCATTAATTGCGCTTTCAAATGAGTTGTTAAAGCACTCAGGTAACCAGCATGCAGTGCAAGACTATTTATTAAAGCTCAATGGCTATTTAGACAACAGTCTGCGCTTAGTCAAAATTGAACCAAAATCTGCTAAGCCTATAACTTTAAAACCAAATCAGTTTGTAAGAACGCTTAAGTCAAGCACCACACATGTCTCTTTAGTGTTCGAAGAAAACGCACAGTTTTGGTCAGAAAACAGGTTTTTAATTTGCTTGTTGTTTCTCATCTCGAGTATTTTGTTTAGCAAATGGTTGAAATCTATTATAGATATGCCTATTGAGGCGAAAACGCCACCATTGAGTACAGATACTGACTTAGCTAAACCAAAAGAGCTGGCTTTAATTATTGATTTAAATACCAAAACACTCAGTAATAACTATGTGCCTGATGTTACTGTGTGCTTAGCAAATAAACCGTTATGCTTTTACTTAGCATTAATAGAGTTTTGTCGTGATAATAACGATGTTGTGCTAAATCAAAATAAATACGTGCCAGATGAGCTGATAGATTTGGCAAATAAGTATTTTTACAGGCTAATAGAGCTTGGGCATACCATACGCAAGCGTCCAAATTTTAATAGTAGCTTAGAAAAAACACTCAGTGAGATCCGCGCAGCCCTAGATGAAGTTTTAAATGAGTATCCTGATATGAAGGATATTTATTATCCGCCTAAGGCGTATGGAGAAGGGTCTAGATCTAGGTTACACAGTTACGCTTTAATCAATGTTGCAAAAGGAAATATAGAGATAATAGGAAAGTAGCATGCTACCTTCCTATTCTTGAGTGAAGGAGGCAGGCGCAGTTATTTAGGTGCAAACTGCGCAGCTTTAAGTGGACTATTTTGCGAGACAAAGGTTTTAAGTGCCTGGGCATCGGTTTCATCTGTGCTCACAAAGCCTTTAAGTTTATTAATCGCAGGGTAACCGTCGCCACCCGATGCGTTATAGCTATTTAAACTCATACGGTAAGTTTTATTCTCTTCAAGTGGTTTACCGTCAATGAGTACACTGACTAATTTGCCATTTTTACGGGTAAACGCTAATTTGTGATATTGTAAATATGCACCTGCATCCACTGGGAAGCTAGTCACTGTTTCTAAGTAGTTCCACAAATCACGCCCTTGCCAGTCCATGTAAGTAATGCGATTTTTAAACGGGTGTACTTTTAAAATATCTTTATAGCTAATATCGCCCGCTTCAATAGAGCTTCTTATTCCGCCCCCACTAATAAGGCCAAAGTCGGCGGCAACTACATTCATTTGTGCCTGTATAATTACACGGGCTAAATTAGTTTGCTGGTACCGTACTTTGTTTCTATCGCCCTCAAGGCGCGCATCAACACTGCCAATTTTACCTGCAATTTGTTTTGCACCCTTGGCTTGGTAAGTGGCTAAAAATGATTTTAAAGTAGGATCGGGCTCAATGTATTCATTGGCTAATACTTGTTTACTTGACCCATCGTCTTGAATTTCATCAACATATAAATTAACAGGCATTAATTTGTAATCTAATAAGGTCAGTGTGCCGTTTTCTAGCTTAAACTCTGCTTTACCTACATACTTGCCCCATTCGTGTGCTTGCATAATCCATGTGCCATTTTGCTGATCAGGTTTACAAGCAAGACCTGGTTTGAAGTTATCGTCATTTTTATTTTTAGCAGCCATACAAACCGGCTCTTGCGAGTGGCCACCAATAATCATATCTAAGGTATTTGCGGGTAAAGAGCGAGCTAGAGTAACATCGCCTGGCGCATTAATTCCAAAGTTTGCATCTACATAATGGCCCATATGCGTCAGTGCAATGGTGATATCGGGGTTGTATTGCTGTTTAATTTCTTTAACAAGTTTAGCTGTTACATCAACAGGGTCTTTAAATTCTAAATGGCCAATATATTGAGGGTTAGCTATTTTAGCAGTGTCTGTAGTGGTAAGCCCGATAACCGCAATTTTTAAGCCATTTTTTTCAAAAACTTGATAGCCTTGAAATGCACTTTCTCCGGTGGCTTTATCAAAAATATTTGCAGACAGTAAGGGGAAGTTAGCCCATTGCTGCTGCTTAGCTAAAACGCTAAGCGGGTTATCAAATTCATGGTTACCAATTGCCATAGCATCGTAACCGAGTAACGACATCCCCTTAAAATCAGGCTCTGCGTGTTGTAGGTCTGACTCTGGTATACCGGTATTAATATCACCGCCAGAAAGCAGCAGTACTGCATGGCCTTGCTGTTGTGCCTCACTTCGCAAAGCGTCAATTAACGTTTTACGCGCAGCCATACCATATTCACCTTTTTCGTTATGCCAAAAGCGCCCATGATTATCATTAGTATGTAATACAGTAATATACTGTGGAGCATTGGAAGTGTTAAAAGGTGAGCTTGTACAACCTATAACAGATAAAATAACTGAAAATAAAATAATTATACGCATGAAATACCCATTTATTATGGTGTGCTTAATTTATTAGGCGCTTAGTTTAAACTAATTTTGCAATAAATAACGTACTTATTTTAACCTTTTTTATACTGGCATTTTAAATGCTGTATTAAATTAATAAATGCGTTTTCTCTAAGCGAGTTCAGTGAACAGTATTTAAGAGTAAATGTAATGAAGTGTAACTGAAGAGGTGTGAATTGTAGCTGAGCCTTATTTGTGCTTTTCCTTGGCATGTCGTGTAGATTAGTATTAACACTTAATTTAAATAACAATAACAAAAAGGACTCATGATGAAAAAGTGCCTGATTGGCTCACTACTTGCGTTTTCGTGCTTTACTAGCCAAGCCACCATTGTTGAAATGCAAACCTCGCACGGTGTAATAGAAATTAACTTGTTTGATCAACAAACACCCAACACGGTAGCTAACTTTTTAAGTTATATTGAAGATGACGCATACAACCAAACTGTTATACACCGCTCAGTGAGCGACTTTGTAATACAGGGCGGTGGCTTTACATTTACCGACGAATTAGTGCCAATAACCACTCAGCCAGCTGTTGTTAATGAGCCTGTTTTATCTAATGTCAAGGGCACAATCGCGATGGCTAAACTAGCCAACGATGAAAACAGCGCAACGAGCCAATGGTTTTTTAATATGGTTGATAATAGCGCAGCGCTTGATACTCAAAACGGCGGTTTTACAGTATTTGGACAAATTACAGCGCAAAGCCAAGCTACGCTCGATAATATTGCCGGATTAGTACATTGCGGCGATATCCCATTGGTTGATATAACCAGTGAACAATGCTCAAGCAGTGACGTAGCTCTGAGCAGCGCTAACTTTGTAACTATTAATAGTGTGGTGGTATTAGATGACGACCCGCTTTCATCTGCCAGCTTAAACCCAACAACCAATACATTAATAAGCCAAGAGGATTCATCCTCTGAGGCCGGTTCGTCAAGCAGCTCGGGTGGGAGTATGGGGGCTGGTTTTTGCTTAATTGCACTGCTTGGCATAGGAAAACGGTTAAAACGCGCTAAATACTAACTATGTGCTAAACAGTAAATAAAAAAGCGGCTAATAAGCCGCTTATACTAAAATGCTAAAATTCGCCAAACAATCGCAAGCCATAAAGCAAACACGCTGGCGCAGCCGAGTAAAAAAACATTAAAGCGCATTCTTACATTATTACTGCCAATATGAATAACCGTATGCACAACACGCGAAATAACAAATAAGCACGCAAGCGCAGTTATTAAATAGCTGGCGCTGTTAAGTTGCAGTGCAACAATACAACCGATATAAAAAAGCACAGGTATTTCAAACTGATTAGTAAAGTTTCTATCGGCAACGCGTACGGTATCTCCTGCGTTATCAAGGTGCATGGTTTTAAAATCGCTTAACTGTAATTGTTTGTTTTTTGCAGCAGCAAAGCGTCGTTTGCCCATAATTAACATTACAATGAGTGATAACGTTACTTGTGCAAACATGGCGAGTATTATTATTTTTTCCATCCTATTTCCTTCGTTATTATTTTACTGACTTTAAGTATGCAGGTGTTTTTCACAATGTGTTACATAAATTAGTATTATTTTGTGGTAAACCCTTAATTGTTAGTGTTAATTTAGTCCTGTTACGTTGTTTTTAGCGCATCCTAAGCGCAATTTTAATGGAAAAACAAAATGAAAAAAATTCTTGGTTTTAGCGCCATCGCTTTAGCAGTTTTAAGTGGCTGTACAAATACATCATCGGTTTCTAGTTCTTCACAAAGCACCTTACTTTCCGACACATTAGTTGTAAGCCCAAATGACACACGTGAATATAAAACCCTAAAGCTTGAAAACGAAATAGAAGTAATTTTAGTCTCTGATCCAAGTGCTGAAAAATCAGCAGCATCGCTAAGTGTAGGTGTAGGTTTACTACACGACCCTATGATGCAGCAAGGTATGGCACATTACTTAGAGCATATGCTTTTTTTAGGCACAGAGCGCTACCCCGACACAAAAGGCTACTCTGATTTTATGACCAAAAATGGCGGGGTAAATAACGCGTATACCTGGCTCGATATTACCAACTACATGTTTAAAATTAATAACGATGCCTTTGATGAAGCGCTAGACCGTTTTGCTGATTTTTTTAAAGCTCCTAAACTGTATCCTGAATATGCAGATAAAGAAAAAAACGCTGTCAATGCCGAGTGGTCAATGCGCCGCGAAATGGACTTTTTTGGTCAGTTTAAACTTGCCCGTAAAATGATGGGTGATCACCCTGCAAATCGTTTTTTAATTGGTAACCTAGAAACGTTAGGTGACAAAGAAGGTAGCCAATTACATAAAGAAACGGTCGACTTTTACAATAAATATTATTCATCTAACATCATGAAAGTGGCGCTTATTTCAAACTTGCCAATTGATCAAATGGAGCAAAAAGCAAAAACTTATTTTGCCGATATCGAAAATAAACACATTGAAAAGCCAACCGTTACTGCTGAGCTTGATTTTGATAACGCCGGTGGGAAAAAAGTATATTACTCACCGAATGAAGACGTAAAACAACTGCAACTTGAGTTTACTATTAATAACAATAGCCGCGACTTTGCAGTAAAACCTAATCGTTATGTAAGTTATTTATTAAGTAATGAAATGCCGGGCAGTCCAGCACAAATACTACGCGACAAAGGCTGGGTATCACAATTAACTGCGTCACCTTCTCCTAGCCAGTATGGTAATTACGGCGCACTGACTATTTCGTTAGAATTAACCGATGAAGGCATGAAAAACCGCGAAACAATTGTCGCAACTATTATGCAATACATTGAACTGATTAAAAAAGAAGGTGTAGATGCTAAGTACTTTAACGAGATTCGTACATCACTTAGCAACCAATTTAAGTTTTTAGAAAAAGGTGATGAGTTTAGCTATGTCAGCGCGCTTACTGGCAGCATGCAAGATTACCCAATAAATCATGCTATTGATGCACCTTACTATTATGCTAAATTTGACGCAGAGGCGATAAACGCGGTACTTAAACAATTAAATGCCGATACGCTGCGCGTTTGGTATATTTCGCAACAAGAAGAAACCGACTCGCAACTGCATTTTTATGATGGTAAGTACCGCATAGAAGATATTAGCGATGCCGAGATTGCCAGCTGGAAAACACCAAGCGAGTTTAAGCTTGCTTTACCAAGTGTAAATAACTTATTACCTGAAAGCTTTGCCATTAAAACAGCTAAGTTTAAAGAGCAGAAACACCCTAAACTGGCTTACGATAAAAACGGCGTAAAAGTATGGCGCCAAGCAAGTCAAAAGTTTGCAGACCAGCCAAAGGGGTTGGTTGAGGTATATATTAATACCCAACCTGGCTTAAACGACTTAAATGCTGAAGTACTTTATTCAGTTTGGGCCGATTTATATAACATTCAACAAAGCCAACTAAGTACTGAAGCCGCCATAGCCGGCATGAGCGTAAACCTTGCGCCAAGTAATGGTTTAGTTTTATCGATGAGCGGCTTTACTGATAAGCAAGATGTACTGTTAAAACAGGCTCTAAGCGGGTTAAAAGCCGACGTAACTGCACAAGCATTTAACCAAGCAATTGATCGCTACAAACGTGGCTTATTAAATCAGCAAAAGCAATTTCCGTATGCACAAGCATTTGCTGCCTATTCTAAACTTACCCGCACAGGCAGTTTTGATACACAAGCACTAATTAAAGCGGCAGAATCGCTAAGTGTTGCCGATTTAAATAAGCTAAAAGTGGCTACATTTGCCACCAACGATTTACGTGTATTTAGCTACGGTAATTACAACCAACAAGATATAGAATCGATAGCCAATGAGTTAAGTGCCACTTTACCGAGCAATCATACATCGAGTGAGTTTGCTCGCAGTAAAGCATGGTTGCCACAGCCAGGCGAAACATTGGTACTTCAAAAAGATATTGATGTAGCCGATGTAGCTGTTGTAGATATGACCGTACACCCAATAGCCGGATATAAGCAAAAAGCACAAGCAGCAGTGCTACAAAGTCACTTTAGAACCGTTGCATTTGATAAAATGCGTACCGAAGAGCAGCTCGCATACGCTGTAGGTGCCTTGGCTCGCCCAATAGAAGAATACTCAGCTATTGGCTTGTTTATTCAAACACCGGTTAAAGGCCCTAAAGAGATACAAGCACGCTTTGAACAATTTAAAAAAGAGTATGCGGTAGAGCTTGATAACATGAGCACAGATACATTTGAGCAGCTTAAAAATGCGACGCTTGTATCATTAAAAGAGCAGCCTAAAAACTTAAGCGATGAAATGGGGCCTCTTATTACTGATTGGTATCGTGAAAACTTTAACTTTGACTCTAAGCAAAAGCTAGTTGATGAAGTTGAAAAAGTAACGCTTGAAGATATTAAACAGTACTACAAACAAACTATGTTAAACCCACAAGCCGCCCGTTTAAATGTGCAGCTGCGTGGTACTAAGTTTATTGAAAGTGACTTTGCTGATTTACCTAATCAAACAAAAATCACTACGCTTGATGCTTATTACAATGGCATTAAGTTGCAAAAATAAACGTTATACATAAAGTAAAAATAAACCCCAATGTATTGCTACATTGGGGTTTTTTATTTATGCCATAACAATAAAGCCAATAACCGCCAATAAAGCCGCTATTAATGTATACGGCAACTGTGTTACTGCATGGCTCATTAAGTTACAACCAGAGCCTTGGGCTGCAAGTACGGTAGAGTCTGAATAAAAGCATGCTTGGCTACCAAATGATGATGCTGATAATAACGCGCCAATAACCAGTGGAACATTAGCATCAACGGCATTTGCTAGTGGCATAACAATAGGAATAGACACCGCAAAAATCCCCCAACTAGATCCAGTTGCAAAGGCCAAAATCGCCATCGCAATAAATACTACCGCAGGTAAAAACTGCGCGGTCATGTAGGGGCTTAAACTGCCTATAACAAACTGCGGTAAACCAATTAAATCGCACACATCCTTAAATATGAATGCTGCTATAACAGTGCCAATAGCTGGTATCATGCTTTTAAAGCCATCAAGCATGCGCTCAATCATTTCGCTAACGCTCATTAATTTTTGTAGTGCATAAAAAGGCAGTGTTACCGCCATCGTTGCCAGTAAGCCTTTATATACATCTATTTCGAAATAAACTGTAAAGGCTACCAATAAAATTATTGGCAGTAAAAAGTTATGTAACTTTCCTTTAGGATCTGCGTCTTCAAAGCTTTCTTCAACCGCTTTTACTGCGTATTCGTCGGCTGTTTGAACATCACTAAATTGCGCAGGATCAACACTGGCTTGCTCAACTTGCGCTAATTTTTCTGCTTTTTTCATAGGACCAATAGCAGGAATAACACCGAGCACAACAAGCAATACAGCTAGTACTGCAAACCAAGCGTAAAACATATAAGGAATGGCTTGAATATACACCGCAATGCCTTTGCCTTCTTCAGCTATACCGTTATCGACTAACAAGCCGCCAAAAAATACCGCCCAAGTCGATAAAGGGACAAGTACGCATATAGGTGCTGCTGTTGAGTCTACAACGTAGGCAAGCATTTCTCGGCTAACTTTAAACTTATCAGTAATGCGCTTCATGGTTTCGCCAACGGTAAGCGCATTTAAGTAGTCATCAATAAAAATAACGACCCCTAAACAAAAGGTCATAAATAAAGAGGAGCGTTTTCCTTTAGTGTATTTTAGCGCTAATTTGCCAAACGCCGACGCACCGCCAGTGCGCACTAATAATGCGATTAAAGCGCCAAAGCCGCCGCACACAAGTATTAACCAACCTATGGTTTCGTCGGTCATTACTTTAAGCGATGTGCTGGCAAAATTTGTAAGCACCTGAGCAGGGTCGGCTATTGCTAAGCCAACCAAAGCACCAATAAGTAAAGATAAAATAGGGCGGCGTAAAACAACAGCCAAAACAACAACCACCGCTGGTGGCAGTAAACTTAACGCAGAGGGTTCAAGCATTTAAGTGTTCACAAAATTAAAAGCATATTTAAGAATTTAAATTGCTTATACAAAAACAAAGAAAATGATATTTTGTTGTTAAATCATTTTCCAAGTCACTGCTTTTGTACGCGAGAGGAGTATTTAAACTGTTATGTTAAATTAAGGGTTTAAATAAAACGCGTTGGCTTTGGCGCCAGACGGAGCAAGAAATGCATACCGCTATTGTTGTGCCTGTAAAAACATCGGCGCAAAAATAATCTGGTTTTGCATTCCAGTCAATAAAAATTTATTTACATGAATAACTTTTTTACGAAGGCTTTAAATGAACGCCGTAATTAAAACAAAACGTTTATTGCTTCGCTATGCAAATGAGCACGATGCAGCCATGTTACTTAATTTGGTTAATCAGCCTAATTTTATCAAGTATATTGGCGATAAAGGCATTTATACGCTTAGTGATGCCAAAAACTATATTGAGCAATCTTTTATAGCTTCCCATAAACACCAAGGGTTTGGTCCTTATATTATTACTTTACACAGTGGTGAAGTCGTAGGAATAGTGGGTTTTTATAAACGTAAAGCGTTGCAACTGCCAGATTTAGGTTTTGCCTTGTTAACCCATTATGAGAAAAACGGTTATATTTTTGAAGCGGCCAAAGCGCTTTTACAAAGTAGGCACACTCTAGGGATAAAACAGGTCAGTGCTATTTGCGCAGCTAATAACACCGCTTCTCAGTGTGTATTATTAAAGTTAGGTTTTAACATGATAGGCAAGGCGGTTATTAATGATGATAAAACCGCCGTAAATATATATGGTTATTAAAGTCGGGCTTGCTCTATAGTTTTTGCCACATCTAAGTTTATGTTTAACCACGCTTGTTCTAGGGTGGTCACTAAGCCATCATAGCCGTCGTCTTCTATGGGGACAATGTTTGAGAAATTATGTACGCTGAGCAGTCGGCGGCCAGTTTCTGGATGGGTGTAATATAAGCGCCATAACCCTGAAATATCAGCATTGCCTTGCATATCACCGTTAAAGTGGTGCACTTCATACTCTAGCTCGTAAAACGTTTGCTGATCAAGCTCTGTAATAACTGGTAAACCTTTAATGACCATCCAATTGGGCATTGCATTAAAAAGGGTTTGTTGCGCTGTAGCGGTGAGCATAACATCGGGTGATTCACCCCATAGGTTGTAGTTTGCGGCATGAATTTGATTATTATCAATTTTCATCGCTATACCTAAGTTATTCAGTGCGCCTCTAAGGGCCACAGTTTGTACTCTAAGTTGCGCATCAGTTTCTTTTACATGGCGTGATGATGAAGTAATGGGTTGTTCAAATTGATAATACTGCGTTGCGTTTTGAATTGACGCACTGCACCCACTAAGGGTAATTAACACGCTTATGGCTAAAAATAAGTGTTTCATTATTGCTTCCTTGGTTGTGGATCAGCAGGGAGTGCTTTATCAAAAATAAACATATTTGGCTGCTCGTTTAAACCCCGCGTAAGCGGTTGAATTTCTTCACTTAAGCGTTTAAATTCGAGTAAGGTTTGCTGTAATTGATGATGAAACTCAGAGCCTGCCTGATAACTTGCCATGGTTTTATCAAATTGACGCATGGTCACTTCAAACTGTTCCATACTTTTGGTCATTTTATCAAAGTTACGGTTGAAGTCGCCGGGTAAGTTTTGTGTATCTTTTTGACTTAATAACGCACGCATTTCGTTAGCAAGGGCTTGGTAGTCGCTAAACGTAGCCTGCATTTGCGCCAGACTGTCTTCAATTTTTAAATCATTTACCTTGTTAAGCACATCCGAGACCTGATCGGCAAGTACCGTAATGCCGCTTGAAATACTTGGAAAAACATCATACTGCGCAAGTTTTGCTAAATGCGCTTTTGGTGCATCGGGGTATATATCAAAATCTACATACACTGCGCCTGTTAAAAGGTTGCCTGGTTTTAAAGAGGCGCGCATACCATTTTTTATCCAACCGGTTAGGCTGCTTTGCCAAAACTCTTTGGCCGCTGCGCTATCGTGATATAAACGGCCATATTCTATTTTAATCAGTACAGGCACCGCTGTGTTATGGTTTTTAAAATGCGCGGGTTTACCATTGATAATAACGTTAGCGGGCGCCTCTACCACGGTACCAATTCGAGTGCCACGATATTCCACCGGGGCACCAGGTCTTAGGCCACGTATTGATTGTTCAAAATCAATAATGTAGTAATCAAAATCGTAAAAACGCTCTTCCAGGGCTTCTTTATAGCTTTGACTCAATGAGAAATTATGACCATCTTGTGCTAAATCTCCTGGTGCTTGCTGCTCTGGTAAGCCAACAGAAATACCGCCTTTGAGTAGTTTACTTAATGAGCCTGTACTTATATTAATTCCATCGGCCGATAGGTCTATTTCAATGCCGGCGTTAACCCAAAAAATAGAGTTTAATGTTATGAGGTTTTGATAAGGTTCGTTAATAAAAATACCATACTTCATTGCTTGATTTTTCCAGTCAAAAGTAGCGGTTTCTATTTGGCCTATTTTGTAGTTTTTAAAAAATATTCCAGTGCTTACCTCGAGTACTTCAGCGTTGTAGCTGAGTAACTGAAAACGCCCACCTTTTACATCTTTACCAATAAGGGCTGGCTCGTCTTGTAATACAAAACGTTCTTTTAGCTTTTTACTCTCCCCAGGGGCAAACTCTAAATAAACACCTGACAAAAGCGTACTCATACCACTAATGCCCGTTTCGTCTATACGGGGTTTAACCACCCAAATTTTGGCATCTTCGGTGAGCAGTTCATTGTAGTTTTTGTCTATTTGCGCACGTGCAATAACGCTATCTTGCGAGTCAGAAAGGCGTATAGCATCAATTTGGCCAATTTTAACACTGCGCACTTTTATTTCTGTTTTACCTGCAATAATACCCTCCGCATGGGGCATTTTTATATATATAGTAGGGCCTACATTTGCCTGGTATTGATACAACATCCATATACCAACTAATAAGGCTATTAGCGGGATAATCCAAATAGCAGAAATTTTTGGTTTTGTTGTTACATTAGCCGTTTCGGTCATGCTTTGTTCTCTGAATGTTTGTTTTTTGGTTTGTCCCACAACAAGCGCGGATCAAACGCATGTGCAGCCATCATTTGGCATATTACCATAACAGTAAAAAATACGATGCCAAGCCCTGGGGTAATTGACATTAAGTTGCCTAGTTGCACTAAGGCAACGAGTATAGCAACAACAAATACATCAATCATTGACCATTTTCCAATAAATTCAGTAAGTTGATAAATTTTAGTATAGCCTTTTGTGTGCTTGTTAGCAGGTTTTGCCACCATAATACATAAAAAGCTAAGCACAAATGCTTTAGCCAAAGGCACCACCACGCTGGCCAAAAATATGATGGCGGCAATTGGGTAAGAACCACTTTTCCAAAGTGTTAGTACGCCGTCAATTAAGGTTGATGGTGTTACATCACCCAGGCTTGTAGTGTGCATTATTGGTAATAGGTTTGCAGGTATATAGCATAGCACTGAGGTGACTAACCAAGCTGTCGCTTTTTGGACGCTATTAGGGTTTCTAATATGTGTTTTGCTGTGACAGCGAGGGCAGTAGTCCTCTTTACAAAGTTGGTGGCATACATGGCAGGCTTTTATATTTTGATCAATTGCCCGTTTAGCGTTTGCTGCATCTTCGATAGGTGTTGCTGGTTTAATATGTGCCCATAAACGCGGCTTATTTACATGAGCAAGTGCTGCAATATACATAATAACAAAGCCAATATAGGCCCAAAAACTGGCGCCAAAATTAATGTCGGCAAGCGACATAATTTTAACCATGCTTACTAATACGCCAATTAAAAATATTTCCGACATGATCCAAGGCTCAAGAGCCAAGGTAAACTTGAGCAATCGCCTTGCTATACCCTCTGGCAATGTTTGCAAAAGACCAAGATGTAAAGGGATCAGAATGATCAGTAAGCTCATTGGCAGCGCAATAATGCTTAAATCAATAAATAAGCCAAGTAACTCACTGTCGTAATTAAATAAAATTCGGGCCGCATCGGGCAAGGTAATTGTTTGCGTTATACCGCTGCTACTAAATGAAATAAACGGGTAAAACATGCTGCTTAAGAGCATCAGCAATGAGCCAATACTCAGCGCGACTACTTTACTATCGTTGTTTACATCGCCTTCGCACAGCTTATGGTGACAATGCGGGCACACGGCCATTTGCTTATCGGCTATTGCGGGTATATCTATTATTAAATCGCAACACGGGCAAATTGTTTGCAAGTTATAACCATCAAAGAAGAATGTTTACGCAATTTTGCTATATTTAAACTATTAATACAACGCGATTAATCATTAAGCGCAATAACAATTCGTAAGGATTAATGTGAGGCTGTTATTATTTTACTTTATTAGCTATTTTTTTATAAGCCCGCCAGTGCCTGCCGCTCAGCAAAAACAGCCAGTTGTGATTGCTGCTAGTGCGACTATTCCTCCCTATGTAATAGAAAAAACAGACTCAGGTATGCAACTTGATATTATTAAAGCTGCACTATTTGAACAGGGCGTTAACGATATTGTTGTTATTTATATGTCTAACAAGCGCGCCGAGCAGCAGCTGCATAGCGGTAAGGTGGATATCTTGCTTAATTACGCAGGAAAGCGCGATGCAGATACTTACCCAAGTCAGCCAGTATTGAGTTATAAAAATGTGGCGGTATCACTTAAAAAACGTGACTTTGCTATTGAGAGTGTAAATGATTTAAATAACAAAAGTGTATTAGGGTTTCAACATGCAACGGCTTATTTACCGCCTTCATTTGCAAAAGGAGTTGCTCAGTTTGCAAGTTATGAAGAAGTAGTCAATCAACGTGCACAAATTGATAGGCTAATGAAAGAGTGGGTGGATGTAATTGTTCTCGATGAGCGTATTTTTCATTATTATAACATTAACTATTCGCACTCATTACCCGTTAATATTCATGCTATTTTTCCAAAAGCGCCAAGGCCCGCTTATTTTAATAACCCGTTACTGCAACAAAAATTTGATAAAGGCCTAGTTGCCATAAAGCAAAGTGGTAAATATCAGCAGCTATTAAATGTAAACGGCCATGCTAAATAGCATGGCCGTAGGTGTAATTATACCAATCCGCATAATTAAGCGATCTATTTTGAGGATGGATAAACGTGTTGATAGCAAAGAAAAATTCGCTATTTAGTTGTTATCGGCAATTGCCCCTGCATTGCTCTACCTTCTGCATCCATGCAGTCGTAAATGAGAATTTTTTAACGCAGATAGCGACACGTTTAGCCCCTGAAAATGATTAAGTATTATTGCTGATTGGTATTAGTCAAATAAGGCAACTGTTTGGCGGGTAAGGGCAATAAGTTCGCCTGATTGCGACCAAATACAGCCATCTTCTAATCCGTAGCCACCTTTAGCATGGTGAGTAATCGCTTCAAAGCCTAACCATTCACCGGGTGTAAGCGCTGGCTCTTGCACAAACTCTAAATACCACGACATGCTACTTGCAGGCGCAGGCTGTTTAAACATTTGCAGTAATGTGGGCGGCCAAGCATCTGTTAGTGCAATGATATGCGCTTCTGTAATGGTTTCGGGAGTGTGTTTAAAACGCATCCAACCACCTAAATGCGAAGTCTCAGCAGCACTAAATGGCATAGCGCCTTGTTGAGGGCATAAATCAACATGCTGGAAAAACTCAGGCATTTGCCCTTGAATAAATGGCAATGTATGTCGTGCATCTACAGGCTTTAATCCCATTTCTTTACTTACTGGTACGTTAACACCTGATTGCCTATCAATAGCGAAGCACGCTTGGACAATTACACACACCTGCTCACTTTGAATAACTTTAGCTAATACCTGAGTACTGCTTTTACCTTGGCGTAAAATTTCAACTGACAATGAAAAAGGCGTGTCGGCAAGCAGTGGCCCAACAAAATTAGTGCTCAGAGAAAGTAATCGTCTACTTGGGTCAATATGTTTTCTGATTGCTTGATAAAGTAGTGCAGCAGAAAGGCCACCAAATGCGGTTCTCCCTTGGCACCAATTAGCAGGAAACTCCATTGTATTGCTGTTATTGGCAAGCGAAGCCGAAGAAGAGCTTGAAATAGCAGAAGCTTGTTTTAATAAGTCATCAAAATGCATCGTTAATATCCTTGAAATTATCATTATCAGACATATATAGCACATAACAACTGGTCAGACTAGTTGTGTTAGATAGGTGTATTTGGCGTAAAAAACATCAAACCCTACTTTTATTAAGGTTTTTTGTTAAATAAATTACAAAAAATGAATTTTTTTTCATTTTTACAGTTGAATTAACTTTGTGGCATCCCTATTTACTAGTCATCGAACGTATTAACGAATTTGAAGTTGGAGAAGATTCATGGGTAAAATTATTGGAATCGATTTAGGTACTACAAACTCTTGTGTTGCAGTACTTGATGGTGATAAAGCACGTGTTATTGAAAATGCGGAAGGCGATCGCACAACCCCGTCTATTATTGCTTACACGCAAGACGGCGAGACTCTAGTAGGTCAACCTGCTAAGCGTCAAGCGGTTACTAACCCAACTAACACGTTATTTGCAATTAAGCGTTTAATTGGTCGTCGTTTTGAAGACGAAGAAGTACAACGTGATATCGGTATTATGCCGTTCAAAATCATCAAAGCTGATAACGGCGATGCATGGGTTGAAGCGGGTGGTGAAAAACGCGCTGCACCACAAATTTCTGCAGAAGTACTTAAAAAAATGAAGAAAACGGCAGAAGACTTTTTAGGTGAAAAAGTAACTGAAGCTGTAATCACAGTACCTGCATACTTTAACGATTCACAACGTCAAGCAACAAAAGATGCTGGTCGTATTGCGGGTCTTGAAGTTAAACGTATCATCAATGAGCCAACAGCTGCTGCTCTTGCTTACGGCATGGACAAAAACAAAGGTGAAAACGTTGTTGCAGTATATGACTTAGGTGGTGGTACTTTCGATTTATCAATCATTGAAATTGATGAAGTTGAAGGCGAGCACACGTTTGAAGTACTTGCTACAAATGGTGATACGCACTTAGGTGGTGAAGATTTCGATAACCGTGTAATCAACTACTTAGTAGCTGAGTTCAAGAAAGATCAAGGTATCGATTTACAAAATGATCCACTTGCAATGCAACGTGTTAAAGAAGCGGCTGAAAAAGCAAAAATTGAACTATCATCTGCACAATCGACAGAAGTAAATCTTCCGTATGTAACTGCCGATGCTACAGGTCCTAAGCACATGAACGTTAAACTAACGCGTGCTAAGCTTGAGTCATTAGTAGAAGATTTAGTAACTAAGTCAATTGAGCCACTTAAACGCGCACTAGCGGATGCTGATTTATCTGTAAATGATATTAACGATATCATTTTAGTAGGTGGTCAAACACGTATGCCACTAGTACAAAAAACAGTTGCTGAGTTCTTTGGTAAAGAGCCACGTAAAGATGTTAACCCTGATGAAGCTGTAGCAGTAGGCGCGGCAATTCAAGGTGGTGTATTAGCAGGCGACGTTAAAGACGTACTATTACTAGACGTGTCTCCATTATCGCTAGGTATTGAGACAATGGGCTCTGTAATGACAGCGCTAATTGAGAAAAACACAACGATTCCTACTAAGAAATCGCAAACGTTCTCTACAGCAGAAGACAACCAATCTGCCGTTACGATTCATGTACTACAAGGTGAGCGTAAACGTGCAAGCGACAACAAATCTCTAGGTCAATTTAACCTAGAAGGTATTCGCCCGGCACAACGTGGTACACCACAAATCGAAGTAACATTCGATGTAGATGCGGATGGTATCTTACATGTATCAGCCAAAGATAAAGATACAGGTAAAGAGCAAAAAATCACGATTCAAGCGTCTTCAGGCTTAAGCGATGAAGAAGTAGAAAAAATGGTTCGTGATGCAGAAGCTAACGCTGAAGAAGATAAAAAGTTTGAAGAGCTAGTAGCAACTCGTAACCAAGCTGATGCAATGGTACACGGCACACGTAAGCAAATTGAAGAAGCGGGTGACGCACTACCAAGCGAAGACAAAGAGGCTATTGAAGCCGCTGTTGTTGACCTTGAAGCAGCTATTAAGAGCGATGACAAAGCAGAAATTGAAGCTAAAACGCAAGCACTTGCTGAAAAGTCTCAAAAGCTAATGGAAATTGCTCAAGCTAAAGCGCAACAAGGTGGCGCAGATGCAGGCGAGCAACCACAACAGTCTGCTAAGCAAGACGACGATGTAGTTGATGCTGAGTTTGAAGAAGTAAAAGACGACAAGTAATTGTCAGCTAAGCTTCTAACTAGCCTAAACAACATGAATTGCTCACGTTTTTAGGGTAGGATGAACTTTTGAGGCGCGCAGGCTACAGCTTGTCGCGCCTTTTGTATGTATTTAAGGTTTAAAATTTTCATGATAAATCGATGTGATTTATCGGTTTATCCCGCAGTTTAGCTGCAAATAGAAAAGAGTAGTGTGATAGATATGTCAAAACGCGATTATTACGAAGTTCTCGGCGTAAGCAAAGATGCAAGCGAGAGAGACATAAAAAAAGCGTATAAACGCTTAGCGATGAAATATCACCCAGATCGTACCGCCGGTGATAAAGATCTCGAAACTAAATTTAAAGAAGTAAAAGAAGCTTACGAGATTTTAACCGACGATCAAAAACGTCAAATGTATGACCAATACGGCCATGCTGCCTTTGAACAAGGCGGTGGCGGCGGTCACGGCGGCTTTGGCGGTGGTGGTCAAGGCGATTTTGGTGATATTTTTGGTGATGTGTTCGGTGACATTTTTGGTGGTGGTGGTGGCCGTCGTCAATCGCGTCAGCAACGTGGATCAGATTTACGTTACAACATGGACCTAAGCTTAGAAGAAGCGGTTCGTGGTAAAGAAGTAGAAATAAAAGTACCTACATGGGTGAGCTGTAAGCCGTGTGATGGCAGTGGTGCAAAAGCGGGCTCTAAGCCTAAAACATGTACTACGTGTCATGGTGCTGGGCAAGTACAAATGCGCCAAGGTTTCTTTGCTGTTCAACAAACATGTCCAACCTGTCAGGGACAAGGTCAGATTATTTCAGACCCATGTGATAAGTGTCACGGACAAGGGCGTGTTGAGAAAACGAAAACGTTGTCAGTTAAAATTCCAGCAGGCGTAGACACAGGCGATCGTATTCGTTTGAGCGGTGAAGGTGAAGCCGGTATGCACGGAGCACCAGCTGGCGACTTATACGTGCAAGTATCGGTACGCGAACACCCAATTTTTGTGCGCGATGCGAACAACTTGTACTGCGAAGTGCCAATTAGCTTTACTACCGCAGGTTTAGGTGGCGAAATTGAAGTGCCTACGCTTGATGGTCGTGCCAAACTTAAAATACCGTCTGAAACTCAAACGGGCAAAATGTTCCGTATGCGTGGCAAAGGTGTTAAATCGGTACGTAGTGGTGCTCAAGGTGACTTAATTTGTAAAGTAGTGATTGAAACGCCAGTTAACTTAAACGAGCGTCAACGTGAGCTACTTAAAGAGTTAGACGAGAGCATGGGCAAAGATAGCTCAAAAAACCGTCCTAAAGAGCAAGGCTTTTTTGACGGCGTTAAAAAGTTTTTTGATGATTTAACTAAGTAATTAGTTATCGTAAAAACTAAAAAAACGGTGCTTGATGCACCGTTTTTTTTTGCTCAAATTCATGTGATTTATTCATATTGTTGGGCACTACCTAACAGTATTGTAGAGTGTATACACTCAATCGATTAATTCACTAAGCTATTGTGTTGCCTTATGTAATTGACCCTGCACGGCTTTATCCTTTACACCTATATCCTCGTCAATAAGAGTTTTTTAGCGTATCTGCTATTAAGTAACCCTTCAAAATGATTAATCCTTATTGTAGATTAATAATGCACTTAAAATAACGGGGCTAAATAGTATGACACCTGCAATCGAATTACTGAAAAAACAAAAAGTGCCTCACGATGTACTTAGTTATCAACATGATGCGAGTACAACACGTTATGGCCAAGAAGCCGTTGAAAAGTTAAACCTTAACAGTGAACAGGTTTTTAAAACGCTCGTGCTTGAAACCAATGAAGGGCAGTTAATTGTTGCCATCACACCGGTATCCCAGCAAGTAAATTTAAAGCAATTGGCCAAACTGTGTAACTCCAAAAAAGTCGCAATGGCAAGCGCGCCAACGGTACAAGCCGCCACGGGGTATATTTTGGGAGGGGTTAGTCCGCTTGGTCAAAAAAAACGCCTAACCACTTTTATTCATTCAAGCGCGATGGTATTTAATACAGTGTATGTAAGTGCAGGTAAGCGAGGGCTTGAGGTAGCGCTTTCGCCAACCGATTTAAAGTCACAAACACGTGCCACCTATGGCGATTTTTAAAAACCTCCACAAAAACCAATACGCCCTAAACCGCAAATTTTAAAGGGGATAATTTGCTGCTTAGGGTATTTTTAACTACAGTCAAAATACCCTTGTACACTATGCATTATGGCAGTATGTATGAATTTTACTGATGTTAATTTTTTTGCCGTGCTTGTGGCGGCGCTTTCCTCTTTTATGCTTGGCGGTATTTGGTATTCAAACGCTTTTTTTAAAAATGCCTGGTTAGAGTGTACAGGCCTTACGGAGCTTGATTTACAAACAGCAAAACCGACGTTAATTTTTGGTGGTAGTTTGGTACTTGCACTTTTGTCGGCGGTGGTGCTTTCATTATTTTTAGGTAAAGAGGCCGGAATGGGAGAGGGCGCCTTTACAGGTTTTGCCATCGGTTTGTTTTGGGTGGGTAGCTCGCTGGGTCTCAGTTACATTTATGAGCAGCGGCCAATCAAGTTGTTTATAATTAATGCAGGGTATTACACAATACAATTTACATTAATGGGTTTTATTATAGGTGTATGGCCTTAAGCACGCTCAATTAGGCGCCGCCTTTAAGTGCTTAAATACAATAAAGATAATATGAAAATGTTAGTCGTTGATGATATGCCACTTATGCGCCACGTATTAATTAATATGTTAAGGCAGCTTGATTACAAAAATGTTGTGGAGGCAACTGACGGCCAACAGGCGTTAAAAATACTGCGTCAGCAAAAATTGATTTAGTAATAACCGACCTACACATGCCTAAAGTAGACGGTGTAAACTTGCTCGATAACATACGTCACGACCAAGCTTTAGTCGATTTACCCGTTATTATGGTTACGTGTAAAGATAGCGCTGCTACAGTAAAACAAGTTATTAAAGCAAAAGTGTCGAGGTTTATTATTAAACCGTTTAATATAAATGTGTTATCAGCGCAATTAAGCCGTCTATTTTTTAGAGAACAGCGAAAAACTTTTATGGCGTTTTATACCGCATCTATTATTTAATCCCCAGTGTTTTCTCCACCGCTCATTAGGCAGTTAGCCTCGCTTTTATAACGTTTTTATTTATTAACTGCTAAAATGCCTGCTTTGCATCTACGTATGTTAAGGAGTGTATGGCTAAGCCAAATAAAAAGGGGCCGACTAAAACAGTCGATATTTTTTGCTCTGCTTGCAAAGCGGCGCTGTTTAAATACAGAAAAGGCGGCAAAGGCGCTCTAGTAAAGTGTTTTATAGAGCGAATAACCCAAGACTACACAACTACACCGTGTATTTGCCCCCAATGCGAGCGCCCATTTGCGCGCCCAGCAATTATACGTGGCACGCCAGCTTATAAAATAATTGGCGGTAAAGTTACCTTTAAATAACCTAATACGTTTTAAAAATACAACAACTACAAAGGGTAGGTTTGCTACTGATAAGGCGGACAATTGGCCTTGTACCAATAAACAAGCCTGATATACTCGCCCGGTTTTGCTGTTTCAATGATTGAAAAACACCCTCCCCAAGGATAGGGCCAGTTAGTTGGGTTTTTTAAGCAAAGGATAAACGTGTGATAGCACTGTTATTTGATATTGTAGGTATGGCGGGTACTTTCTTAGTTGTTGGTGCATTCTTTTTGTTACAACTTAATAAAGCATCTCCAACGGGGTTATTGTACAACATAATGAATTTAACAGGGGCAATTTTGCTGTTAATTAGTTTGTGTTACAACTTTAACCTTGCAAGCTTTGTAATTGAGATTTTCTGGATTGCAGCTTCACTGATCGGCTTATACAAGTACGCTAAAAATAAGCCTCAATTAGCCACTAACTCGTAATTTTAGTACCGCTAATGATGTTTACTGTTGCGAGTCAGTACAGACTTGCAGCAGTTTATAAATAAATTAAGATTTATTGTATTTGTTAACATAAAGTTTCTGTTGTTAGCGCCCATAACCCGTTAAACTAGCGCCCTTAAATTTTATAGCTATTTTGTTGTGAGCTAGGGCATGTTCTCCTTTTCTAAAAAACTTCTTTTATCTTTTGTTGTACTGATAGTGCTATTGTCCGTGGTGTTTTGCTATGGCCGAACTCATTATTATAATCAGGCCGAGCAAAAGGCAGCCCAACAGGCAACTCAATTAAAGCACTATATTGATACTGAGCTTGCTCGTTTTTCAAAAATTCCTCAGCTTCTTACTTATAACAACGAAGTTATCGATTTTTTAGGTGCGGCGCAAAATAACGAAAAAAAGATTAATAACTACTTAGCTGATATACAACAAGCCAGTGGTGCTTCAGATATTTATATTCTTAATGAACAAGGTGCAGTGGTTGCCAGCAGTAACTGGCAGGCCGATCATAACTTTTTAGGTAGCGATCTGTCGTTTAGACCGTATTTTAAGCGCGCATTTGCAGGTGAAAAAGTCGCGTACTTTGCTGTAGGCATGCGTACAAAAGAGCGAGGTATTTATTTTTCACAAGCCATTTATAACAATAATTTAGCGATAGGGGTTGTTGTTCTAAAAGTAAATGTAAACAAGTTTGAAAGCGACCGAGAACTGCTAAATACCGCCAAAGGCAGTCACTTTTATGTTCAGCTAGAAGATAGTGTTATTGCTATTTCAGATATGGAAAATTGGCGCCTTAATACGTTTTCTGCACTTGATATTACACATCGCAGAGACATCGCCCAGCGTCGTGCATATTTAGACTATCAACCAAAGCTCATTGCCCATTCAAATTACACATCACAAAGGTTACTGTTTAACACAATTGATGAGCATAACTATTTATCCGTAGAGCAAAAATTACGTTTTTTGAACGCATCTGTTACCGTACTAGTTAATGTATCTAATGTAAATATTGCTCAATTACCTGTGTTATTTGGCTTTGTGGTAATTTATGCGCTTATTATTGCCCTAGGGTATGTTGTTTTAAGGCGCGTTTATGGCGTTAAAAAACTGGTTTATTCACACCATAGTGTCACCCAAGAAATGAGCGCGCGCACTGATGCATTTAAAGCACAGCAAGATGCATTAGTACAATCAACTAAACTTGCAACAATTGGCCAGCTTAGCATGGGCTTTAACCACGAAATAAATCATCCGCTTAATACTATTAATACCTATCTAGCTAGCGCTAAACGTTTGCTTGCTAAAGGTAAGTTTGAATCCCTAAACGAAAATTTACAGTTTATTGAAGCCTTAGTAGCAAGAGTGCATAAAATAGTTGCACAGCTAAATTATTTTTCTGATTCTGCAAAAACGATTATTAGCGAAGTGCCATTAAATGAATCAGTAGCCAAGGCACTAGATATTAATAAAAATCAGCTAAAGCAGGACAACATAAGTGTTTTACCGCCTAAAATTGACAGCCAACTAAAGGTTTTAGCAGATAAAGCGGCCCTTGAAGAAGTGTTAGTTAACTTAATATCGAATGCCAGCCAAGCAATGCAAGGATGTATTATGCGCGAGCTGAGTATAAGTGCCAATTATCTAAATAATAGTGTGCAACTGTGTATTGAAGATACCGGACCAGGTATTGAAGTGCACGATTTAGACACTATTTTTGAGCCTTTTTACAGTACTAAATCGGTTGATGGGCTAGGGCTTGGCTTGTGTATTTCTAAGCAAATTATTAGCGCGCTTAATGGCACGCTAAGCGCACAGAACCGCGAACAAGGCGGCGCTAAATTTATTATTACGCTACCTTGTGAGCCGCTAACGAACTAAATAAAAGCAATTTAAGGGCGAAATTATTGAGCCAGCAGCGGTTAATTGTGGCTATTTGTTCCTATAAAAACGGTGATTTTTAGATAGTTAGTGTTATTGCTCGAAAATCAGAACGGCGTTATAGTCGTAGCAAAATGATACTCGAGTAGCACCTTTGGATACTGATAGCACACGCACACCCTCACTCAGCGATACGTTTAATGAGCTGCAAAATAGCTTTTTAGCCCAGTCGTACCTCCCAATAGATAAGCGTATTGTTTTATTAAAAACGCTGCACAAACGCATTGTTAGTCACGAACAAGCACTTATTGATGCAGCATCAAAAGATTTTGGCTACAGGACCGCGTTTGACACTTTACTTGGTGATATTCTGCCAACGGTTCAGGGCTTAGCGCACATAATTAAAAAATTACCAAAATGGGCAAAGCCCAGTAAGCGCTCAGCAAGCTTAAGTTTGTGGCCATCAAAAGTGAGTGTGACATACCAGCCACTTGGTGTAGTTGGCGTGATTGCTCCATGGAATTACCCCATACAATTGGCATTAGTGCCTGTTATTACCGCCATTGCAGCGGGCAATAGAGTTATGCTTAAGCTCAGCGAGTTTACCCCGCATACGAATGCAGTCATCGAAAAAATATTTGCAGATGAACTACAAGCGCATTGTAAAGTGGTGTTAGGGGAAAGCGATGTAGCGAGTGAATTTTCTGCACTGCCATTTGCACATTTACTGTTTACTGGCTCAACGTCAGTGGGCAAGCTGGTTATGAAAGCGGCCAGTGAAAATTTAACCCCTGTTACCTTAGAGCTTGGTGGTAAGTCGCCGGTGATCATTACTGAGCAAGCTAATATTAAAAAAGCAGCGCAAACCTTACTGTTTGGTAAAATGGCTAATGCAGGGCAAATATGTGTAGCCCCAGATTATGTATTTGTGCCTAAGGCGTTGGAACATCAGTTGGTACAGCAATTGTGTGAGCTTTATAAAAAGCATTTTAAAGACGGGGTTGAAGGTAAAAATTTAACGTCAATTATTAGCGATGCGCATTACACTCGCTTAGAAGGATATTTAACACAAGCACAGCAGTTAGGTGCGCACGTTATTAAGCCGCTAGAACAAAACCAACAAGACAAACAAAAGCATAGAATGGGTTTGCATATTGTTACCGCGCCTAGCGATGATATGGCGCTAATGCAAGATGAATTATTTGGCCCCATTTTGCCGATTAAAACCTACGAAAAGCTCGATGAGGTAATTGGCTATATAAAAGAGCATAATCACCCTCTAGCGTTATATATTTTAGGCCAAGATAAGCATGCTCAAGATTACATAATGGAGCAAACATTAAGCGGTACAGTTGCTGTAAACGATGCCTTAGTGCAGGTAACAGCAGATGATGTGCCATTTGGTGGTGTAGGGCATTCTGGTATGGGGCATTATCATGCTAAAGAGGGGTTTTTAACCTTTAGTCATGCAAAAAATACCTTGGTGTCTGGCTCGTTTAACCCACGTACCACGCTTTTACTCAAACAAAGTAAGCTCATTATTAAGCTACTTAAACTTTTATATATTAAGTAATAGGTATAAAAAAGGGCTAATGCGAGACGCATTTGCCCTTGTGTAATGCTTTGTTTAGCAGAGCGAAAATTAAAATAAGCGACCTTCACCGGCATACGTGCCTGCGAGTATTTTTTCGTAGATTTTGTCGGCTTTTTCTTTTGCTTCTTCTATTTCTTTAGGTAGCATTTTACGCTCATCTAGCTTACGGCTATGGCTTGCCTGCATATTGCCGTTGTATTCTGCAATGGTGTTCCACACATACGACTTTTCTAAGTCTTTTGGCATGCCCAGGCCTTCAAAATACATGAGCGCCAGATTAAATTGCGCCAGTGAGTAGTTATTAGCAGCGGCTTTTTCGTACCACGTTCTCGCTTGCTTGTAATCGCGCGTAACGCCCTCGCCATTTGAATACATAACACCTAAATTAAATTGTGCGGCGGGGAGGTTTTTTTTCGCCGCTTTTTCAAATAACGTAACCGCCATTTGCTTATCAAGCTTAACGCCTTTACCTTCATCGTATAAAACTGCTAGCGCAAACATTGAGTCAGCGTGATTTTTTTTAACGCCTTCTTTATAAAGCTCTGCCGCTTTAAAGTAGTCGCGTGTAACACCATAGCCGCCCTCGTAAAGTTTACCTAATTCGTAAATACCAGGGGCAAAGCCTTTATCAGCTAAATATTCAAATTCTTTTAGTGCCGTTGCAAATTCGCCTTCGTTGGCAGCTCTTATACCGTCTTCAAGAGTTGCATGTGCAAATGGGCTTGAAAGCAAAACGCCAGTGAGTATTAATGCTTTTAAATTAAACTGTGACATAGCCATGTCTCCAATAGGTAATAGTTGCAATGTGTATGTATAAAAACCTGTTTTATTGCAACACTTTGTACTTACTATTTAATTGCTACGTATAAAGTGATGCAAATGCATGGGGAAGTGAATTACTAACGCTTTGGTGATTATATGGCGTTTAACACTTAGCCAAGCTGTAGTGGTAATTATAGCTTAAATAAGCAATTATATTGCTAATAATGCTGAGCTTATAGGCGTAAGATACAGATATTACAGAAAATTTAAAGCAGTAAAAAAGCGCAAGCCAATAGCCTGCGCTTTTAATGTCATATTAACCGTCACTAATATGAGCAATGTAGCAAGTAGAGATGAACTTTTGTGCTATTACTTGGGTCGAGTAAATAATAGCCATTAAGCAGTCACGGGCTTAAAACAAAATGCCAGCATCCATGCTGTATATCGTCCTTGGGCACTGAGGTCGTTACACTTTGTTTATGCGATTAATTATTATTTAGATTTGGTGGTGTGTCAACAGTAAATAATAATTATTATCAATTAAAATGAATTAACACCCTTGCGTATTTATGTAAGAGTTTGAGAGAAAGCGTTAGTTGAGGGTTCCATGTTTAAAATAAAAAATATAAAAGTTTCGCGCATCGCTATCGCGCTTAGTCTGCTGTTTTTGTGTAGTTGTTCGGCTTCGTTTACTTATAATAACCTAACGTGGTTGTCGTCGTTTTGGGTAGATGACTACATTGATCTAAATAAGCAGCAAAACAAGCAACTTAAAAGTATTATTAACACAACCCAGCAGTGGCACCGCACCACGCAATTACCCGCCTACAAGCAGGATATCCTAAATTTAAAAGTGTTATTTAATCAGCAGTTAGATTATCAGCAATTAAAATCGCAAGTGGTATTAGCCAGAGCTCACTTTCAAAACATTCTTGAGCATGCACATATACCGCTCGCGCAGTTAGGGCTTACGCTTTCTGATGCGCAGCGCACAGAGCTAATTGCTAATATTCAAACGCAAATTAACGAAGAATACGAAGAGTTTAATGAATTAACAGCGCAGGAGCGCAAAAGCGAGCGCCTTGAAAGGCAGCTCGATTACTACAAACAATGGCTAGGAAAGTTAACGCCTATGCAAACGCAGCTTATTACTCAAGCTAACAATGATCATTACGACTCTTCATTGCTTTGGCATCAGTATAAGCAAGCGCGGTTAAATGCAGCGCAGCAAGTACTTTTAAATAAATCGCTCAGTGAGAACGACTTTATTAATCAGTTAAGCCATGTAATTACAAAGCGAGAGGCATACATGAGCGACGAATTGTTAGCCAGTAATGATGCGAATTTAGCGCTCTATGTAAACTTGCTTATTGAGCTAAATACCACCTTAAGTGAGCAGCAACGAGAGAGTGTAAATGATGAGTTTGATGAGCTGATTGATACACTCAGCGATTTAATTGAAGATTAATGCTTATTTTAGCCAAGGTTCACTTTTTATAAATTTTACGCTTATTAAGGAAGTTAGCGCATGTTGTACTGCGGTGGATGAATTTACAGCAGGGAGTTTGGTTTTTAGTCAGGGCATAGCCTTTGAAGGCGATTTAATTACACCTAGAGTGAAAAACTTTAATTCACACAGGTCACCTAGGCCTCGATAAATGCTAAGATAATATTCAATATTTAATAACGTCCTATCTGATCGATTTTAAAATATATCACGTACGCTTCTCACTTATTTGTTGCTTGATTATCCTAGTTATATCTATAAATAAAGCAAAGCGACATTTTGGTGATAATTAAAACGCGCACACATTAAGGATTGTAATGGCTGCAGTTTATGGTTACTGATTTAAAAGGAATGCTTAATACGTGGTATCCGCTTCGTGATGAGCAACAATGGGTGCTCGCAACCTTGTACCAAATTGAAGGATCGAGCTATCGAAAATTGGGCGCGATGATGCTTATTTCGAGCCTTGGTCAGCGCTTAGGCATGCTTTCGGGGGGCTGTTTAGAGGCTGATATTCAGCGTCACGCTAAACAAGTTATGACCTCACTACATTCTAAAACTATTACCTACGATGCAACCGATGAAGACGATTTAACATTCCAGCTAGGTATTGGCTGTGGCGGTGTGGTGCATATTATTTTGCAAAGCGTTAATCGTGAAAACGAATACTTACAATTAGAAAGCATGTTTAATGCACTAAAAAATAAGCAATCGGGGCACTACACGCAGCAAATTAAACCGTTAGTGACAAAAGGGTCAGGTGTTTTTAAAACAGTGGCTAAGCAACATAACTTATCTTTAAACCGTAAAGCAACGCTTTTAGAGCAAAACAATATTCAAAGTTTACAGGTGGCCATTTACCCCAGCCCACATTTATTAATTGTCGGTGGTGGTGCTGATGCAATACCGGTATATGCGCTTGCAAAGCAATTAGGCTGGATGGTGAGTGTGTGGGATAGCCGTGCTGCAAACGCTAAAAGAGACTATTTTAAGCATGCCGATCATATTTTGCGCAGCCCAGCTGCGCAGCTTAAACAATTTTGCGAACAGCACAAAGTTGATGCAGCTGTTTTAATGGCCCACAGTGTAGAGCTAGACTCACAGGCGTTAGCCGCACTTGAGCAAAGCCAGCTAAAGTACTTAGGGCTACTAGGACCTGCACATCGACGAGCGCAAGTGTTTGAGCATGCAAATACAACGGTAAATAAGGTAGCTGCCCCTGTGTTTGGCCCTGTAGGGCTAAATTTGGGCGGCGACTCGCCAGAGAGTATAGCGTTGTCGCTTATTAGCGAGATTCATGCGGTATTCGCTAATAAAGATGCCGCATCGTTAAGCAATTGGGGCAATTAAGGTGCGCCTAGCAAAGGTTATTTTAGCCGCTGGGCAATCGTCGCGGTTTAACGGGTGTAAGCTTATAGCCGATGTAGGTAATAAACCAATGATTTGCCACGCCGTAGATACCGTACAAGGGGATGACACATTACCCATATACGTTATTAGCGGTGCTTGGCATGCGCAAATTGAAGATGCGTTACATAGCTACAAAAATGTTGAAATACTGCATAACCCACACTGGCAAGTAGGTTTAGGAAAATCCATTGCGCGGGCAACGCAAGTTATAAGTGCTGCGCACGCATTGGATGGTATTTTATTCATGCTGGCAGATCAGGTTGAGCTTCGTACTACAGATATAAATACATTAATTGATCATTTTAAAAATAAACCCTCGCGCTGGTGCGCTGATTATGGCGAGCGCCTTGGCGTACCTGCTGTATTTCCTACCTGTGATTTTAAAACACTAGCAGCGCTAAATTGTGATAAAGGCGCTCAACATTTACTGCGCGATACAAAAGTCGAGGTTAATACCATTTTAATTAAACAGGCCAGCACAGATATTGACACTCAACAGCAATTAAAGAAGTTTATTAATAATAACAATAGGTTAGCCTCATTAGAATAAACTAAAAAATATAGCCTAAACTTTAGGTTAAAACGTTTTAAACGAAATTAAATTTTAAGAGTCATTGCCGCGTATTTTAAACCGGCGCTGCAATGCAAAGCGTTATAGTTTCAGCGTACGGTGGTATAAAAAAGTAACGTGTATGGGTCAGGTGTTACTTTAATTTTATTTAGGCTTAATCAAGGGGCAAGCTATGGTGACGTTTACAGTTAATGGCAAAGAGGTTAAATCGCAAGCAAGTTCAGATACACCTTTGCTGTGGGTTATTCGCGACGAAATTGGGTTAAAGGGCACAAAATTTGGTTGTGGTATTGCTATGTGCGGCGCATGTACAGTGCACCTAGATGGACAAGCAACGCGCTCGTGTGTATTACCCGTGGGCGCAGTGGCAGGAAAAAACATTACCACCATAGAAGGGCTTAACAACGCGCATCCGCTGCAAAAAGCATGGGTAGATGAGCAAGTACCTCAATGTGGTTACTGCCAATCTGGGCAAATTATGCAAGCGGCTACATTATTAGCTAGCAATCCAAATCCAACCGATCAAGAAATAGTAAATCATATGAACGGCAACTACTGCCGCTGCATGGCGTACAAGCGCATTAAATCGGCGATACACCGTGCCGCTGATGAATCGCAAAGTGCAGTACAAATGTTTAACCCTAAAGAGCTAGACGTGTAACTGGAGCCGACAATGAAAAAACTATTTCAAAAAAATACCGAAACCGTAGACTTAAACCGTCGCTCTTTTATGATTAGTACAGCAACGGCTGGCCTAGTTATGGCATTTGCACCGGCTATATTTTCAGGTGAATTAAGCGCGAAAGAGTCAATTGCACAGCAATCGTTTTCACCCACAATTTGGTGGACTATGAACCCACAAGGTGAAGTAGTTGTTAGTATTGCTAAAGCTGAAATGGGGCAACACGTAGGCACCGCCTTAGCGCGTATTGTGGCAGATGAGCTTGAGTGCGACTGGGATAAGGTATCAATTACGTATGTAGATACTCACGAAAAGTGGGGCTACATGGTTACTGGTGGTTCATGGTCTGTATTTCAAAGCTTTAAGCCGCTTTCACAAGCTGGCGCAGCAGGGCGTTTGGCACTTATTGATGCAGGGGCTAATATGCTTGGAGTTAAACCTGAGCAGTGCCACGCTAGTAAAGGGCGTATAATTGCAGGCGATAAGTCGCTCAGTTATGCCGATATTGTAAAAAATGGTGAGTTTAACCGTACCTTTAGCAGCGAAGAAATCGCAAAACTGCCGTTAAAGCCTGCCAACAAACGCCACTTAACGGGTTTAAATCAAGACTTTAAAGCGCTTGATATACCTGCAAAAACAAACGGTACTGCCGTGTATGGTATAGATGTAGAGCTTGAAGGTATGGTGTATGCGCGCCCTGTAATTCCACCTACTCGATATGGCAGTGAAGTCACGCAGGTGGATGATAGCGCAGCAAAAGCAATAAAAGGCTACAAAGGGTTCGAGATTTTAAATGACCCGAGCAATACAGTACAAGGCTGGGTGGTGGTTTTAGCTGACAATTACCCCAGTGCTATTAAAGCGGGAGATGCGCTAAAAGTAACCTATAAAAAAGGGCAAACAGCCAATGTTACAGAGGCAGATATTCAATCCCTCGGCGAAAAATTATGTAACGATAGCAACGCTGGCACCTTATTTGTTAATGAAGGCGACACCGCTAAAATGCAGGCTGAGGCAAAGCAGTCGCTAGCGTCATTGTATACCACGGCAACAGCAAGCCATTATCAATTAGAGCCGCTTAACGCGGTGGCAGAGTTTAAACAAGGCAAGTGGATTATCCATACCGGTAATCAGTGGCAATCTTTAACGCTACCTGCATTGGCCAGCGCATTAGAGGTTGAACAAAATAACGTAATTATTCGCCCTTATTATTTAGGCGGTGGATTTGGGCGTCGCTTATTTGGCGATTGGACCGTGCCTGCAGCGTTAACAGCGAAAGCGATTGGTAAACCAGTAAAACTCGTATTTACGCGCGCAGACGATAGCTTGTTTGATCAGTCACGTTCAGCCTCCACAGCTAAATTAACGGCTTCGTTTAATGAAAATGGCGAACTCAGTGCTATGGAACATGCGTTTGCAGCTGGTTGGCCAACAAAGGCAATGGCGCCTGGCTTTTTATCACCAGGGGTTGATGGCAAAGGTAAGTTTGACTCGTTTTCGGCCTCTGGAGCGGATCACTGGTACAGCATGGATAATCACCGTGCTCGCGCAATTAATAACGAATTGGCGCAAAGCACATTTACCCCAGGCTGGCTTCGCTCGGTAGGTCCGGGTTGGATTGTATGGAGTTTGGAATCTTTTATTGACGAAATTGCCCACAAACAAGGGCTTGATCCGGTGAAATTTCGTTTATCAATGCTCGATGGCAAAGGCAAACAAGCAGGTAAAGCCCCTGAAAGCGTAGGCGGCGCACTGCGATTAAATGCGGTACTTAAAAAAGTGTCAGCGAAGGTCGCAAATGTTAAGCTAGGTGAAAACGAAGGCATTGGCTTTTCAGTTAGTTCTGGTCAAGAGCGTCATATGCCAGCGTGGATTGCCACAGCGGCGCATGTGCAAGTAAATAAAAACGATGGCAAAATTACGCTTAAAAAACTGTATGCCGTGGTAGATGCGGGTTTAATTGTTCATCCCGATGGTGCATTAGCTCAGCTTGAAGGTTCGTTATTGTGGGGCACAAGCCTTGCGTTACATGAATCAAATAATTATCAAAACGGGCAAGTGGCGGCCACTAACTTTAACACTTACTTGCCGCTTAGAATGCAAGATGTGCCCGATATGGATATAGAGTTTGTGCAAAGTGATGAGTTTCCTATGGGCTTAGGTGAGCCGGGCGTTATTGGTGTTGCGCCAGCTATTGGCAACGCGGTATTTAATGCAGTCGGCGTGCGTTTACGTCATTTACCCATGAAACCGAGTGAGCTTAAAGCCGGTCTTTCGACCTAGTTATACCAATCCTCAAAATAGATCACTTAATTAAGCGGACGGGTATTAAGTGCTAACAAAGCGCGTAAAGTAGATTTTTTTAGGCGCTTTGAACTTAGCGATAAATTTTAAAAATGTTAAAGGCTTATTTATGCTAGTCGACCCAGCCGGGCGAAAATTTAGTTATTTACGTTTATCGATCACTGATGTGTGCAATTTTAAGTGTGTGTATTGTTTACCTGATGGCTATCAATGTGATCACGACCGAGACTTCCTTTCTCTTAACGAAATTAGTAATACTATAAACGCCTTTGCTCATCATGGTATATCAAAGTTACGTATTACTGGCGGCGAGCCAACCCTCAGAAAAGATTTTATAGATGTAATTCGAGCAGCAAAAGACACGCCAGGCATTACAAAAATAGCCGCTACTACTAATGGCTACTCTATGCATAAGCAGATAAATAATTGGGTAGAAGCAGGTTTAAACGCTATCAATGTTAGTATTGATACTTTAGATCCACGTATGTTTAATACGATTACCGGTCACGATAAGTTCTCGACTGTAATGCAGGGTATAGAAAGCGCGCTTGAAAGCGGTATAGAGTCGGTAAAAATAAACAGCGTACTCATGAAACAGTACAATGGCCGTGAGCTTGATACCTTTTTAGCCTATTTAAAGCACAGACCCGTGACGATGCGTTTTATTGAGCTAATGCAAACTAATGATAATAAATCGTTTTTTGATGCTAACCATATATCGGGGCAAGCCATAAAAGAGCAGTTGCTCCGCGCAGGTTGGCAGCCCATTATACGCGATGTAACGGCAGGACCTGCACAAGAGTTTTTCCACCCTGATTATTTGGGTAAAATAGGGTTAATAATGCCTTACAGTAATGACTTTTGTAACACCTGCAATAGGTTAAGAATTTCGTCACTAGGGAAATTGCATTTATGTTTGTTTTCTGAGCAGGGCATATCACTTAGAGAATACATGAGTGATAACACCAATCAGGCATTAATTGATCAGTTAGCGCGTTATATAAAAACTAAAAAACCAACACACTTATTGCATCAAGGTAACACAGGGGTCACAACAAACTTATCTATGTTGGGTGGTTAAACCTTATAGTAAGCTGTTTGGCTGAGTGCTCTTGCTATGGTATTGGGTAAAGTTAATGTTTTCTTATATCTACTTGTTATATTTAATTTTAGCGTTACACTGAATTTTTTATTATTTTAAGTTTTTTGAATGGATATAGCAGCGCTTAGTAGTACTAAATCATTAAGAAGGAACGTCCTGAAATGGATGTGCTTGTGCTTTGGTTTTGTCTCACTGTTTTTTGCTGCATTTAATATTATTGTAAATAACTTTGCTTTATTAGGGTATTTAGAAATAGCGCTCAGTGTATTTTGTGCTTACACCTACTATCGCTTAAACACGCATGCGCTAGAAGTATGGCAATCTGTAGTTATGTGCATATTTGTCACCTTTGTAATTGTATTAGGTAACTATTTAGCTAAACCAATAAATGGCGTGTATGTGTGGTCTTTTGCGTTACCTATATTGTACTACCTGTTGCTAGGTAAACGCTATGGCATTGTATTATCGGCTTTGCTCTTTGTACTACAAGCTGCCATATTGTTAAACAAATCATCGCAACTTCCTCTAACAACGCTTAACTTCAGTTTAAACCTTGCCTTTGTTTATATCAGTATTTGGGCTATTTCTCATGTTTTTGAAGGTAGCCGTGCTTTATCATCTAAGCGATTAAAAAATCTTGCTTTGTTAGACCCTCTTACTGGGGCTGCAAACCGTTTATCAATGAATCACTATTTTGAAGTAGAGCTTAAAGATAAATCGCAACTGTATTTGTTTTTACTCGATCTAGACTTTTTTAAACAAGTTAACGATACCCATGGCCACGCAGTGGGTGATAAAGTGCTCATTGAAGTCGCCACTTTACTTCGCGTTATATCAGCAAAAGGGTATGTATTTAGAGTGGGCGGGGAGGAGTTTGCTTTACTGCACTCTTTTGCTTCACACAATGAGGCGTTGGCAATGGCTGAAACCATCAGAGCAACACTAAACGAATCTGCGTTTGAGATTGATGGGCTAAAAATAAATGTCACCGCGAGCATTGGGGTTGTAAAGTATCGCCAAGGTGACACACTTGAAAAGTGTGTCACTAAAGCAGATGAACAACTTTATAAAGCAAAAGAATATGGCCGAAATAAAGTATACTTTCAGTCAAGCGCCCGGTTAAATGAAAAGCCTCAGGTAGCTTAATACGCCCTAGTACATTTGTTCAAAGTTAGGGATGTTGTTTTCCCAAATTGGTTTGTCTTTCCCTAAATACTCCTTTACTGCATCAAAAAATAAGCGTGTTCTTACTGGTAAGTCTCTGTGCGGGTACAAGGCATACATATGGCTAAACTCTTTTAATTTAACGTCAGTTAAAATAGGCACTAATTGGCCTTGCGTTATTTCCTTATCGATAATAAATGCCGGAGCCACGAAGTAGGTAGTCCCTGAAATAGCTTTCATTAGCAGCACTTCGGCATCGTTAGCTCTATACACACTGTTAATTTTTAGCTCACACAACTCCCCCTTACTATCGTAATAATCAAGGCTCTCTACCCGTATTGAGTTGCTTGCATAACTTGCTGCAGGTAACTGCGCCAGTTCTTCTATGGTTTTTGGCATGCCATAGGTTTGTATAAATTCAGGGGCCGCTACTATAAGTACCCTATTTCGGGCAATTCTACGCGCAATTAATGAAGAGTCTTTAGGTTCTCCAATTCTAAAAGCTAAATCAAACCCTTCAGATACAATATCAACAAGCCTGTCATCAAGGCGCAGCTCAACTTCTACTTGAGGAAAACGTTTTTGAAAGTCGTTAAGCACAGGCTGTAAATAACGTCTACCAATAAGCGTTGACGATGTAATTTTTAGCACCCCACGCGGCTCTAAATGATAGTTTTCTGCCATGCGTACGGTTTCACCAAGTAGTTCTCTTAGTTCACTTGCTTTTTTTATCATTTCGGCGCCGGCGGCCGTTAACGAAAACGAACGGGTGGTACGGTTTAATAGCCTAACGCCTAGCTCGTCCTCTAACCGACTAATTTGCTTTGATATAACAGAGCGGTCTATGTTTCTTATTTCTGCAGCTTTGGCAAAAGAGCCTTGCTCTACCACCTCTAGTAGCATTAAAAGTCGGCTTGTTGTATCCATCATGATCACTCATTAATTTTTATTGATGCCATTTTGGCATTAATGAATTTATAAATCTATGGTTTTTGTCCGCAGGTATAGTCCGTAATATGCACGCTAATCAATAAAGGAGCGTCTACATGAACAAACATTTAATTGCTGCTGCACTCGCTGCGGCATCATTATCACTTGCGGGCTGTGCTGATGAGAGCGCGCCTCAAGCTCAGCAACAACAATTGCAGCCTATCGATGTTGCACCTGTACTGGTAAAGCCGGTACAAAGCTGGCACACCTACACTACGCGCTTAGAGTCGCCTGAAGAAGTTGCGTTAATGCCACGTGTGTCAGGTATTATCGATAGCATTGAGTTTAAAGAAGGCGATGTGGTTAAGCAGGGCGATGTGCTTTTTCAGCTTGATAAACGTCCTTTTGCTGCCGTAGTAGCAAGTTTAGAAGCGCAAATTCACAGCGCTGAAGCAGCCCTTGAACAAGCTGTTAGTGAAGATAAACGTGCAGTGCGATTATTAGAGCGTAAAGCTATTTCTACAGAGCAAGCACAAGCACGTACCTCAACGTTGCGTCAACGCGAAGCGCAACTTGCAGCACTGCAAGCACAACTTACCTCTGCAAAGCTCGATTTAGAATTTACCTCGGTGATATCGCCAATTGATGGCATTATTTCTCGTGCAAACATTACTAAAGGTAATAACGTGTTAGCGGGACAAAGCGTATTAACATCAATTGTATCTAACAAAGCAATGTATGCGTATTTTGACGTTGATGAACGTACCTGGAATAGTGCATTTAATGATGTAACAGCACAAAGCCGCCAAACAGTTGTAATGCAAAAAGTAGGTCAAACAGAGTTTGCTTATCAAGGTTACATTAACTTTATTGATAACCAAATTAACTCAGCTACAGGTACTTTACGTGTACGTGCTGTATTTAACGAAGATAATAATCAACTTCGTGCAGGCTCTTTTGCCCGTATTAAATTGGCAGCAAACAAAGTAAGCGAAAAAGTAATTATACCTGAGCGTGCTATTGGTACCGATTTAAAAAATCGTTTTGTATTAACGGTTGGCGAAAACAACGTACTTGAATACAAACTCATTACTGTCGGTGAACGATACGGTGCATTACGTGCGGTGAACTCTGGACTTAGCGAAGGTGACATCATTGCGGTAAACGGCCCAGCACGTGTAGGCCCAGGTATGCCAATCTCTCCACAAACAGTAACAATTGATACAAGCGGTGTTGCATTTACATTGTCAAACGACAACGCACAACTTGTGGCTAAGCAATAAGGTTTATTGATGAAATTCTCGCATTTCTTTATACAGCGCCCAATATTTGCGGCCATGCTGTCGTTGGTTATTTTAATTGCTGGTGGTATTTCACTATTTCAACTACCAGTGAGTGAATACCCAGAAGTAGTACCACCTACAGTGGTTGTAACTGCAAGCTACCCGGGTGCAAACCCAACCGTTATCGCGCAAACAGTGGCAACACCGCTGGAGCAAGAAATTAACGGTACTGAGAACATGCTTTATATGTTTTCACAAGGTACTAGTGATGGACGCATGACTTTAACGGTAACTTTTGCTTTAGGTACCGATTTAGATCGTGCGCAGGTTCAAGTACAAAACCGTGTAAACAGTGCATTGCCACGTTTGCCAGAAGAAGTACAGCGTTTAGGCGTAGTAGCCGAAAAATCATCACCCGATTTAACCATGGTGGTGCACTTATATTCGCCTGAAAAAACTCACGATACAGCGTATTTATCTAACTATGCCGATTTGAACATTAAAGATGAAATTGCACGCTTACCAGGCGTAGGTGATATTCGTTTATTTGGTGGTGGCAAATACTCAATGCGCGTATGGCTAAACCCTGATGCGCTTGCTGCACGTGAACTCACAGCAACAGATGTAGTTGCAGCGCTTCGCTCGCAAAACCAACAAGTGGCAGCGGGTAGCTTAGGTGCGCAGCCAATTTCAAACGATAGCCAATTTCAAATACTCTTAAACGTTAAAGGGCGTTTAAGTAGTGTTGAAGAATTTGAAAACGTTATCATAAAAGTAGGTGAACAGGGGCAATTAACACGTTTGTCTGATGTAGCACGTGTAGACTTAGGCCTTGATACGTACGCACTTCGTGCTGAGATGGATAACCAGCCTGCACTTGCAATGCCTATTTTTCAACGCCCTGGTTCAAATGCAATTGAGCTTTCTGATCAAGTACGCGAAACCATGGCGCGCTTATCAAAAGATTTCCCTGCGGGTGTAGAGTACGACATTGTATATGACCCTACGGTATTTGTACGTGGTTCAATTGATGCGGTAATTGCTACTTTACTTGAAGCCATCGCATTAGTTGTTATTGTTGTAATTGTATTTTTACAAACATGGCGCGCATCTATTATTCCTTTAATTGCGGTGCCTGTATCTCTAATTGGTACTTTTGCGGTTATGCAATGGCTAGGCGTATCTATTAATACGCTGTCGTTGTTTGGCTTGGTGCTAGCAATTGGTATTGTTGTAGATGATGCTATCGTTGTTGTTGAAAACGTAGAGCGTAATATTGAGCAAGGGCTATCGCCATTAGAAGCAACACGTGTTGCTATGACTGAAGTTACAGGCCCGATTATTGCGATTGCTTTAGTGTTGTGTGCGGTATTTATTCCAACTGCATTTATTACCGGTTTATCGGGTCAGTTTTACAAGCAATTTGCACTAACTATTACTATTTCTACTGTTATCTCTGCATTTAATTCACTAACACTGTCACCAGCGTTATCGGCATTATTACTTAAATCGCACGATGCAAAACCTGATGCGTTTACGCGTTTACTGAATAAATTATTTGGCCGTTGGTTGTTTGAACCATTTAACCGTGTATTTAATCGTGGTGCTAAAGGGTACGAAAAACTAGTACAAAAACTTATTCGTATGACTGTTATTGTGATGGTTGCCTATGTTGCACTGGTTGGCAGCACAATTAAATTATTTGATACCGTACCAGGTGGCTTTATTCCACAGCAAGATAAGCAATATTTAGTGGCTATTGCACAATTACCCGATGCAGCAAGTTTAGACCGCACTGCAGATGTAATTTCGCAAATGCAAAAAATTGCGTTAGAAGTACCTGGCGTTGCTCACACTGTTGCGTTTCCTGGTTTATCGGTTAATGGGTTTACTAATAGCCCGAACAGCGGCATTGTATTTACACCACTTGAAAGCTTTGATAAACGCACAGACCCTAGCCAATCGGCAATGGCCATCGCTGCGCAGCTAAATCAACGTTTTGCAGCCATTGATGAAGCATTTGTTGCAGTATTTCCGCCACCGCCAATTCAAGGCTTAGGTACAACCGGTGGCTTTAAACTGCAACTTGAAGACAGAGCAAATAAAGGGTTTGAAGCATTATTTAATAGCCTACAAACGGTTATTGGTAAGGCGCAACAAGACCCTGCATTAATGGGCCTTTACTCAAGCTTTAGAATTCAAGTTCCACAAATGGACATAGACATTGACCGTGAACAAGCACTTATTCAAGGTATTCCACTTGATGAAGTATTTGACGCACTGCAAGTTTACTTAGGCTCAGTATATGTAAACGACTTTAATATGTTTGGTCGTACTTACCAAGTAAATGCGCAAGCTGATGCTGATTACCGCCTTGATCCTGAGCAAATTCTTAACCTAAAAGTACGTAATAGCGTAGGGAACATGGTGCCACTTGGTTCTGTACTAACTGTGACACCGACCATAGGTCCAGATCGCGTAATGCACTATAACGGTTACCCTAGTGCAGAATTGAACGGCAGCCCAGCACCAGGTTACAGCTCTGATCAAGCACAAACAGCAATCGAAGCAATACTGGCAGATAATCTACCGGCGGGTATTGAATACGAGTGGACAGAAGTAACCTACCAGCAAGTACTTGCCGGTAATACTATGGTTTATGTATTCCCGTTAGTTGTATTGCTTGTATTTATGGTACTTGCAGCGCAGTACGAAAGCTTACGTTTACCACTGGCAATAATATTAATTGTACCTATGACTATTTTCTCTGCGCTATTAGGTGTATGGCTTGTAGGCTCAGATAACAACATATTCACCCAAATAGCGTTAATAGTACTGGTGGCCTTAGCTTCTAAAAACGCGATATTAATGGTTGAGTTTGCAAAAGACAGACACGACTCAGGATTAACGCACCTAGAGGCAATACTTGAAGCATGTCGTATGCGTTTGCGCCCTATATTAATGACATCAATTGCCTTTACAGCAGGGGTTGTACCACTAGTACTTGCAACGGGTGCCGGCGCCGAAATGCGCCACGCTATGGGTAACGCCGTGTTTGCAGGCATGATAGGGGTAACCGTATTTGGTTTACTATTTACCCCAGTGTTTTACATGTTAGTTGTTAAAAAGCAGCAAAAAGAGCAGGAGTTATCACATGACTAAGTTAATGACTAAACGTGTAAAAACGCGCTTAACGCTAAGTGCTGTGTTAGTGGCTGCTGTTTTATCTGGTTGCGCAAGCAAAATAGATACACACAGTGAGCAAAATGCCATTAACGATTTTGTAGCACAGGCAAATATTGCAAGCAATGTGGCTACAGCTGATGAAACTAACTGGTGGCAAAAGCTAGAGTCAGAGCAGCTAAATGCTCTTGTAAATAGCGCGCTTGCAAATAACTACGACTTACAAACGAGTCAATTAACGCTGAAAAGTGCACTAGCAAGATTAGGCGAGCAAAAAGCGCAATACTTACCACAAGGTGGTGTTGAAGTAGGTGCAGCTCGAAGCGATGCCCCCAGTGTGTTTGAGCGCCAATCAAGTGCAAATGCCGCGCTTGATTGGCAACTTGACTTGTTTGGTCGAATTACAGCCTTGGTTGATGCAGCAAATGCATCGGCCATGAGCCAAGCCGAGCAGGTGCGTTTACTGCAAATTGAAGTTGTATCGTCGGTGGTGAAAGGCTTTGTAAGCTACCAAGGCAATGTTGAAAAACAGCAGATTATTGCAATGCAAATTGAAGCACTTGAGCAAAGTATTGAAGTATTGCAAGCACGTGTAGACGAAGGCGTTGCTAACGAACTTGATTTAAACCGCACTATGGCACAGCTTAGGCAGCAAGAAGCTCTAATGCCAGCTATAGAGTATGCTAAATACAGTGATTTATCGGCACTGGCCGTGCTTAGTGGTAAATTAACCAAAGACATAGCTATAAACGATGAGCAAAACATACTTGAACACGACTTTAGCGTAGCGCTTAAAAATGCCAATGAAGCCATTGCACTGCGCCCTGATATTAGCCGTGCACTTTATGATTTTAGTCAAGCTAATAGCTTGAGCGTAGCTGCAAGCAAAGCGCTACTGCCAGATATTAGCCTGTCGGCATTTGCCGGTGTGGTGAGCATAGACAGCACAGGATTAAAAAATACTGACCAACAATGGCAAGTTGCGCCACAGTTGCAGTGGTCAATATTAAGTTATCCAGCACTGCTTGCTCAGCGCGACGCACAGCAGTTTTTAAGTGAAGCTGCTTACAGCGACTATCAGCAAATAGTATTAAGTGCGGTGACTGAAAGTGAACTTTCACTGCAAATGTTGGTCAACCAACAGCAACAAAAAACGTTTGCAGATGAGCGTTTTGGTTTTGCTAATAAAGCGTTTTTACAAGCACAAGCAATGTACGAAGAAGGACAAATACCGTACTTAGAGTTGTTAGATGCGCGTCAGGATGTTTTAATAGCCCAAGAAAATGCTGTTGACACAACGATTGCCTCATTGCTTGCAAAAGTTAACGCTTATCAAGCGTTTAATGGTCAATGGAGCTATGCACTTAACAGCGCAAAATAAGTAGAGTTAATTGAATGAGCAATACTGAACTGTCAGATAGATACGATATTCCGCAAACAATGCGGGCAATTGTACTTCCACAACCCGATGAGCAAATTTGCCTACACGATGTTGAAGTGGATGTGCCCGAGTGCGCCAACAACGAACTGTTGGTAAAAGTGGAGTACGTGGGCCTCAACCCTGCGGATGCGCATTTTGCTAAAACAGGTTTTTGTAAATGGCAATACCCACACATACTAGGCCTTGATGCTGTAGGTGTGGTGGTTAAAGCTAATAAAGGTGTGTTCCCTAATGTGGGTGAGCGAGTAATGTGGCACGCCAATATTGGCGAGCAAGGGGTATTGAGTGAGTACACTAAAGTACCTAATTTTGCTGTATCCGTTGTGCCCGATGAGCTCAGTCCTGCGCAAGCGGCAACATTACCTTGCGCGGGTATGGCAGCACTTATCAGCTTAGATAAAATTGCAATTGCCGAAGGTGATACAGTTTTAATTGAAGGTGGCTCTGGTGCGGTAGGTCAGTTTGCCATTCAATATGCTAAGCAGCGTGGCGCTGATGTATTTGCTACTGCATCAAAACGTAACCACAAATTGGTCAAGAAGCTAGGTGCCGATACTGTTTTTGACTACAACGATAAAAAGTTGTGTGACAAAATTCGCCGTGAGCTTGGCCCACAAGGTTTTGATGCTGTAATTGATACAATGGGCGGTACATCAACTCTGCGAAATATAGAATTAATGCGCTTTTGCGGCCGTATCGCGTGTTTAAACCCGTTGCCTCATTTTGATCAAAATTTAATGTACCGCCGAGCACCTAATATTAGTGTGGTTTCAATTGGTGGTGCGTGGCTTGCAAACAGTTTATGTGCGCAACAACGTTTAAGTTTTATGGGCAATTTGTTACTTGAGGGCGCGCTTTCGGGCGATATTAAAACACCGGTCATTACTGCCGTTGATTTTACTGCAGAGTCCGTAAGTGCTGCTTTAAACAATCAAATAGCGGGTGGATTTACAGGAAAACACATTGTGCAAATAAGCAGTTAACTCTTCCTACTTTAATTTAAAAACGCAGCCCAAGTGGCTGCGTTTTTTTATGGCTAAATAAAATTTGATGTTTTAGGCATGATTGCGGCTAAAAAGTGTTTTTCAGCGCACAAGTGTAAGCCTTTTAGATTCAACAGTTTACGTCACCGTAAAGAAAATAAATTGAAAAAACTGTTAATTAATTGAATAGAGTAATTGATCTAAACTCATTTTTATGACGTAATGTAGGTATTATTTATCTGGTCGGATGAGTTCAATCATGAGTTTACGTACAAAATTAAAAAAAGTATTACCAAGTATTTCAATCACTGAACAAGAAGCGCTAGACGCGGGCGATGTGTGGCTAGAAGGGTCTATCTATCAAGGTAAGCCAGATTTTAGCGCGCTGCGCGATGTTCCTGCCGCCACATTAAGCGCAGATGAGCAAGCATTCTTAGATGGCCCAGTACAAGAGTTACTTGGCATGATTGACGATTCAGTTATTCAAAATGGTATTCACTTACCAGATGACATATTAGAATTTTTGAAAAAAGAGCGTTTTTTCTCGCTTATCATTCCTAAATCGTTTGGTGGTTTAGAGTTTAGCCCTTATGCAAACTCAACTATTGTGGCAACCATTGCAACTAAAAGCTCTGCAGTAGCAGTAACCGTTATGGTTCCTAACTCTCTAGGCCCAGGTGAACTACTACTTCACTTTGGTACGCAAGAGCAACAAGCACATTACTTACCGCGCCTGGCAAACGGCAGAGACATTCCCTGTTTTGCACTAACAAGCCCAGAGGCGGGTTCTGATGCAGGCGGTATTCCAGATATTGGTACTGTAACCAAAGGCATGTACAACGGCGAAGAAGTACTTGGCCTTGAAATCACATGGGACAAGCGCTACATCACATTGGCACCCATTGCAACGGTACTTGGTTTAGCGTTTAAAGTAGTGGACCCTGAGGGTTTACTAGGCGGCAAAGAAAATTTAGGTATTACCTGTGCGCTTATTCCTAAAGATCACCCAGGTGTAGAGCTCGGTAACCGTCACGATCCTATGGGTATTCGTTTTTATAATGGTACTACACGCGGAAACAAAGTATTTGTACCAATGGACTTTATTATTGGCGGCCAGAAAAACATCGGCCGCGGCTGGCAAATGCTGGTTAGCTGTTTAGGTGCTGGCCGTGGTATTTCACTACCTGCATTGGGTGTAAGTACATCACAAGTGGCGTTTAAATCAGCATCTGAATACGCAGCAGTACGCGAGCAGTTTGGTTTAGCAATTGGCCAGTTTGAAGGCATTCAAGAAAAGCTAGCAGACATTGCAGGTAAAACGTACCTTCAAGAAGCAATGCGCGTACTTACAACTGAAGGCTTAGGCATGGGCTTAAAACCATCAGTTGTTACAGCAATCGCTAAATACCACATGACAGAGCTTGGCCGCGACGTGCTAGATTCAGCAATGGATATTCAAGCAGGTAAAGCAATTCAAAATGGTCCGCAAAATACCCTTGCAAGCGGTTATGTTGCACAACCAATTGCAATAACGGTAGAAGGCGCGAACATTCTTACTCGTAACCTGATGATTTTTGGTCAAGGTGTTATGCGTTGTCACCCATATTTACAATCTATGGTTGAATCTATTCATAGTGAAGATAAAGGCGCTGATGCAGAATTTAACGGCATTTTACGTAAAACAATTGGTTACAGCACCGCAAACAGCTTACGTGCGTTCCGTTTAGGTGTTTTACCATTTACTGCAAGTGCAAACTCAGCGCTACCAGAAGTACGTGAATACGAAAAAGCCGTGCATAAATTATCAGCTAAATTAGCGGTGTACGCAGACTTCTCGTTACTTGTACTTGGTGGTAAATTAAAACAAGCCGAAATGCTTTCAGCACGTTTAGGCGATGTAATGAGCTTTTTATATGCGGCAATGGCATCAATCAAGTATTACGAGCAAAAAGTAGCGAGCAGCGAGCGTGAGCAAGCAGCACCTTACTTCCATTACGCAACTCGTTTTGCACTGCAAAGCGCTGAAGAAGCATTGCATAAGTTTTTAGATAACTTCCCTGCAAGTGGTACTCGTAAGTTTATACGTTTTGTAACTATGAACTACTCAACTAAAATGCCAAAAATTAGCGATGATTTAATTCGCGAATTAGCTAAGCAAGCGCAGCTTGATACTGCATTTAAAGCGCAAATTACGCATTTAGTTAAACCAGTAGAGGGTGATGGTCATTACATTAATGAACAAGCCTACAAAGCTAAAATGGCATCACTTGGTGAGCTAGCTAAAGTTAAAAAAGCACTGCGCGCTAAAACAATTAAGCCAGGTACACGATTTGCTATTACACTTGATAACGCACTAGCGGCAAACGTAATTACCGCGGCTGAGCACGCGCAATTAGTTGATTACAACAAAAAGCGTGAAAAAGCGATTCGTGTAGATGAGTTCGATTTTGATATGAACTTACTAGATGACAACGCACAGCCAGTTAACCCACTTAAAAGTGTAGTTAATCAATAAAATTCAATGATGCTAAGCGCCCGCAGTATCGGCGCTTTTATTCATGATTAAAAAATTAGTGTGGAGCCTCGTTTGTTTAAAACCAAGCGGGGCTTTTTTATATTAACAATCGAATTTAGTATTCAGAGGTGTCGCTCCATTAGTTCGATTACATGAAATTGTTACGGAAATGTAATTATGTAAATATTAAATAAAATAATAATAACAACCAACAAGGATTGTTTTGTGAAATATATGTTGTGCTTTTTTCTATTCGTTTTTCCTTTAATGTCTTCGGCTGTTACTGATAAATTTAATTTAACTGAAGATGGAAGTAAAACAGTTAGAATTTGGGAGGTTTGGCGTGTTATAGGTGCACGGGAAGCCTTTTTTGGAGCCGCCATTATAAAACCAAAAAACGGGACTTTAAGTTTTAATACAGATTCATTTGTTTATAAACCAAAGGCTAATTTTTGTGGTGTAGATACAACAACGATAAATGTCTCATTGATAGATTCTGGCAATAACCCAATTAGGTCTATATCTCTAGAATCCGATGAGCTTGTTGAGTACTCAACAAGTCCTATTTTAAATATTATCCAAAGCTTTTTTGCCTTTGCAACAAAAGATAATGTAGATAAGCCTCGAATACAATACGCATCCTATAGAACCTATTCAGCTAATTATCAAACTGTAAGCCAAAATGTGACTCGTTATCCTGTTAAGCTTACTTTTAATGTTGCATGTGTGAACGATTCACCAACGATCACAAACATAACGAATCAGTCAACAAACGAAGACACCACAAAAGCGATAAGCTTTACAGTGGGTGATGTTGAAACAAGCACTTCAAGCCTTGGTCTTTCTGTTGTAAGCAGCTCAAACACTTCACTATTGCCGACGAATCGCATTGTTTTTGGAGGGAGTGGCGCTTTACGGACAATGAGCATGTCTCCGGTGGCGAATAGGTATGGGTATTCAGACATTCGTATTCGTGTTAAAGACAGTAACGGTGCGACGAGAGACGATACATTTAGGCTCACTGTAAATAGTGTGAACGACGCACCAACGATCACAAACATAGCGAACCAGTCAACAAACGAAGACACCACAAAAGCGATAAGCTTTACAGTGGGTGATGTTGAAACAAGCACTTCAAGCCTTGCCCTTTCTATTGTAAGCAGCTCAAACACTTCACTATTGCCGACGAATCGCATTGTTTTTGGAGGGAGTGGCGCTTCGCGGACAATGAGTATGTCTCCGGTGGCGAATAGGTATGGGTATTCAGACATTCGTATCCGTGTTAAAGACAGTCACGGTGCGACGAGAGACGATACATTTAGGCTCACTGTAAATAGTGTGAATGATCGGCCACGTATTACTGGAACTAATTCGATTAAGCTGTTGACTAATGAAAGTATCGGTATTGATTTTAGTGTTAGTGATGAAGAAACACCTTTGGGTTCTTTAAGATTGGATGTTGATGCTATGAATCCATCATTATTTAAAGAGCTAAAAGTTACTTTTATAAATGGAAAAGCCCACCTTGTAGTTGAAGCCTCAAGCCAAAGTGGAAGTACTAATATAGTTCTAAGGGTAACAGATGAGAATGAACTCGTTACCACTGAGTCTATAAGTGTATTAATTCAATCACCAATAGAATTAGCAACAGAGACCTCGGTTATTATTCCTTTAGATAAAGAGTCTACTGATATTGTAGCACCAGACTTTTCAGCAATTGGTGCAATTAAGGGGCAGGCTAGTGTAAGTGGTGGTGCGGCTACATATCAACTTCCGATTCAGCTTACCCCTGGGCGTTCTGGAATGCAGCCAGAAATATCATTAAATTATTCATCTCGTAGTGGTAATGGTATTGCGGGTGTTGGGTGGGCTCTTTCAGTTGGTTCTAGTATTACACGCTGCGCTGCAACTTATGCACAAGATGGGTTTACACAAAGTCCACAATATAATAGTAACGATCGGCTTTGTTTAGACGGCCAGCGTTTAATTGCTACATCGGGTAGTTATGGTAATTCAGGCACACAATACCGCACTGAAATTGATAGTTTTGTGCGTGTAACGCAAAGTGGCTCACTAAATGGCACATCTACGTGGTTTAAAGCTGAGTATAAAAACGGTCGAGTGTCATATTTTGGTAAAACAATTGACTCAAAAGTAATACATGAAGGTAGGACCGCTACTTATTCGTGGTTGGTTGAATATCAACATGATGCAACCGAGAATAATTATATTCATTATGACTATGCCTTATATGGAACTGCAGAGTTGTTGCTAGATCAGATTTCTTATACCGGTAGCTCGGTTAATAATAAAGGAGAGCAAAAAGTACAATTTATTTATGAGCCGAGAAATAAAATACACGAACGCTTTTCGTTTGGAGGTCGCTCAGTTGTTACACAACGACTCCACAAGGTTGATATTTTTAACGTTAATCAAAATGTTTGGAGTTATGAGCTAAATTACCAAAAGAGTACTGCATCGGGTAAAGAACTATTAGATGAGGTTTCTCAATGTTTTAGCAATAATTATTGCTTACCTTCAACTTTATTTACTTGGAATAATACTCAAGAAGTATTAATACTGGAGCCTTTAGGCGGGGAAAGTAACATACTTTATCCTAACGAAAAATCAATAAGCAAGGTTTTACCAAGAGGCGATGTAAATGGTGATGGCGTAAGAGATTGGTCAGGTTATTTTGTTAATGCTGAGGGGGACTTTAGCCACAACAATATAGCGTTAGATTCATGCCAGTTTAACCGATTTACACTTAGACATGAATGCAGCCAAGGGGATATTGACTTAGATGGAATAACTGATGAATGGTCAATTAAAAATCAAGAGTTAATGTTCGATTTGTCTAGTGAAGGATTAATTTCGACAAATATCGAAATGCCTCCTTCTTTAAAACCTGAATTAAGAGAAAGCCATATACGGCAAATTGCAGATTTTAATAATGATGGTTGGCCAGACATATTACTTTATATTGCAAGTGATATACCTAAAATTGAACTTTACTTGCATCAAAAAAATGTAAGCAGACCTTACGTTCGTCCTGAATTTAGCTTTAGTCTTACAAAAGGTACAGCTAGCGATTTGTATACCACTGTTCTTTTAGATGACTATACAGTATTAGGTGATATTAGCGGCGATGGCACAATAGATATAATGCATGTTAGTACGGGGGCTAAAGATATTATTCCGCCATTACAGGCCCGCCCAAAAACACTACTTTTAGGTGATGATAATTATCAAAACGATCATGCCTTGCCATTTAGTGTTACCTTAGGAACGCTAAAGCCCCAGTTGAGTATGTTTATTGACTTAAATGGTGATGGATTAACTGATTGGCTTGGGTGGGAATATAACGAAAATATTATTTCTCTTACTTATAGGTTAAATAAAGGGGAATTAGTATTTACGCCAAAACATACCCTTAGTAACAATCTTATCGAAACGGTAGAGCAGAAGGTACTTTATAACGCTGGGGAGTGGGTAACGCGCAGAGTACCTAAATATGGAAGAGGCTTTCTTATTGAAGATATTAACTATGACGGAATATCTGAACTATTGATGCCAGGTAAGCGGTTACTGACCCGCTGCACTTCTTTAGGTAGAAATCGTTTTTGTGGTGATCAGTTATATGGTGAATGGGAAACACGACCAGGAGATCGAAGCTCTTTAACCCCAATTGATAGTAGTTCACTCGATAAAAGTATTTATCAATTTGATGCATTACATTTTAGTCAAAATAGTGCCGGGGAGTTGAGTGTAACAAAAAGCGAAACAAATCTGGTGGGGAACCCATATGATTCAGCATTTGTTGATGCATACGGAACAGGCTTAAGAAGCTTAGTATTTAATCATACATCAGAGCCTGGCTTTTCTAATCAAGGAAATGCTGAGGGGACTTTTTCTGCATATACTGAACAATACGGTGTGTTTATAAATCGTAATTACGGTACTGGTTCAGGAGTGAGCGGTCGTGATTATGCCCCTGTAGATCTTATGTTAGCAGCTAAAGATGGCCTAGGTAAAGAAGCCAAATGGCAGCAACGACCATTATCGAGTAGCAAAGTTGAATATGATTTACTGAGAAACAGCATTATATCAGAGCCAGGGTATATTAATTTTGCATCTAGCATGTACGTTGTGAATTCATTCCTGCAAAGTAATGGTTTGAACGACACGACAGAAACAGCGTATAGCTATGCAGGCGCTGTGTATAACCAGTTCGGCCGTGGTTTTATGGGCTTTAAAAGCATTATAGAAAAAGATGTAAGTCGAGGGCTCGTGACACAATCAGACTTTAAACAAGTCTTTCCGTATCAGGGTAAGTTAGAACGCCAAGCTACTTTTGCGGTAAATGACTATAACGTGCGAAGTTATAATTTATTACAATCAGCAAGCCTGGAAGCTAATGCATTAAGTTATTCAAGTACTGACTGGCAGGATAACCTGAACCATACTATATCAGGTGTTTATAATGTATATCCTCGTTCTACAACGCAGCTAACGCGAGATCTTGATTCTAAAAGTGTTGTTACATCTACCAATAAAACCATAATTGGAATTGATGAATATGCAAATGTAACAGCCAACTCGGTAGAGATTAATGACGACTGGGGAGTATATACAACATCCCAAACTAGTACTTATCAGAACGATAAAAGCAGTTGGTGGTTAAATAAACTCACTAATAAAACAGTGATAAAAAACGCAATTAAAGAGCGTAATAGTAATGACCCAATAACGAATGTAACACTCGATCAAAAAACATCTAATACAACTGTTTATTCTCAATATCATAGCAGTCGTCAGGCTGGTGTAGTCGAAATTAGTGGTAAAATAGGCTCAGCTATTTCGGGTAATGGCAGTACAGTTACGACTGCTTTTAATGATTACGGCTTACCGCACCTTGTAAGTCAAACAACTAAAGTACGCAACAGTAGCGGCAGTTGGGTTGACCAAACGCGGACGACATCAACTACGTACAGTAAAAATGGCATCAGCGAGGCAAGCGACGGCTATTTCCCCCACAAGCAAATCAATGCTAAAGGGCATATAAGTTATACCAATGTGAACCCCGCTACGGGGCAAGTAACACAAACGCGCCAACAACTCAGTGGCAGTAATTATCAAGTAACCAACTATGGCTATGATGATTACAACCGTCCGTACAGCGTTCAAACTGCGGGTATGCCCATTCAGTACAGTGCAGTACAAACACCGGATACACAAGCTCCCGAACACGCAGCTTTACAAGTCTTAAAGGTGGCAGCCGGGCAACCAGCCCAAAAAATCTATATAGATAAGTTAGGTCGTACACTACGCACTGCCGTACAAGGTTTTGATAGCGATTGGATATTCAGTGATGTTGTTTATAACAGTGTAGGTTATAAAACATTTGAATCTGTACCACATAAAGAGCATGCCTCAGTATTTGGTACATTTTATACCGCACACGATACACTCGGTCGCGTAACTGAAAAAGTAACCAATCAACATTGCGGTGATATGACTACAAACTACGAATACAGCGAACTTGCCACAGGCATAACAGTTTATGATAGTTGTTATGGCATCACGCTAGATATGTCGCGTACTTACAATAGCCTTAAGCAGCTAATGCAAACAACTGATGCAAACAATGGAATTACACGTTATAGCTATAATGGGCAAGGGTTACCAATCGTTATTCAAGATGCTAACGGCAATAACATTGTGGCAATGTACAATGCACTTGGTCAAAAAGTGCAGGTAAACGATCCAAATCAAGGTATCACTAATTTTCAATATAATGGTTTTGGTGAATTACAACATGAATCCCGAGCGGATAATAAAACCATCAGTTATGTAACCGATGTACTTGGGCGCGTTACACGACGCACCGCGACAGGTGAAAATACGTTAGCGTATAGCTATGATGGCGCTACCTATGGCCTAGGGCAGTTAAATCAAGCGGCAGGTAATGGCGTAACAAAAAATTACGCATACGATAGTCGAGGCCGTCCTAGTAGCCAAACTATTATTGGTAGTGGTAAAAGCTACACAACAACCACATTTTACGACAGTAACTATGGCCGTGTAAAAGGGCTACGTTACCCGAATAACCTTACCTTAGAGTACATTTATAACGATGCAGGCTATCAAACGCAGGTAAAAAATGCCGCCAGTGGCTATGTGTTTAAAACTATCACTGAACATGATGTGTTTGGTAATATATCACAGGGGACATTAGGTAATGGGTTAAGTGAAAATACCGCTTACAGCCTTAAGAATGGTCAGATGACCCTTAAAACCATTGCAAAAAATAACAGCAATATCATGAGTATTAATTACTCAGCGTATGATGGGTTTGGTAATTTAAAAGCTGTTGATATCACCTCGGGGAGTATTGGCAACCAGCACAATTTTAGTGAAAGTTACAGCTACGATGCACTGCACCGTTTAGAAAGTAACGCTGTTAATGGCATTACCACGATTGACTACAGCTATGATGCGGTGGGCAATCTGTTATCTAAATCGGATTACGCCTCACAATACGATTACACTAACGGTGCAACAGGTGGCCCGAATGCAGTAAAGCGTGTGCTACGCAGCGGCAGTTGGAAAGTATTTAGTTATGATGCACGTGGAAATATGACGCGAGGTGATGGGCTTACAAGTGCAACGTACAATGCGATGGATAAACCCACACAAATTATAAAAAACGGTAAAACCCTCACCTTTACCTATGGCCCACAACACATGCGCTTTAAGCAAGTGAATGGCAGCGTAACCACTTTTTATAGCGATAAGTTGTATGAAGAAGAAATCGACGGCACTAAAACCACATGGCGAGCTTACATAGACGACATAGCCGTTATAAGCCAAACGACAGGGGCCAGTGCAAGTATTCGTTATACCCATCGAGACCGCTTAGGCAGTGCACGGGTATTTACCGACCATAACGGACAAGTAGAAGCAGAGCGAAATTTTGACCCATTTGGTAAACCACGGCTAGCCAGTGGCGGCTTAAAAGCATTTGGAGATTCAAAACTCGGTGATATGGCGGATGCCAAAACACGAAGAGGCTTTACTGACCACGAACATTTAGATAATGTAGAGCTCATTCATATGAACGGTCGGGTGTACGATTATAACCTTGGTCGGTTTATGTCTGTAGACCCTGTGATCCAAAGCCCCGGTGATAGCCAGAGTATCAATCCATACTCCTACATCATGAACAATCCACTTGCTGGAACTGATCCAACAGGTTACTGCGCAGCAGCAACAGGCACTAGGATCAAGTCCTGTGGTGATATGAAGGTTGAAGTTAAGGTAGATGGTAAGACTGTAGGTAGTACCGTTGTGAAAGATGTTAATTTCAGAAATGGTGCAGAAGTTAGTGGTGCTATGGCTAAAGGTGCCGGACAAATCGGGCAAGCTATATCTGATTTGGGAGGGCAGCAGAATATAGCCAAACAGCAAGAGCCATCGAATTCAAATTATTCTCAGACTGGTGTAGATGAAGAGGTCGAACCGAGGTCTTCAGGGACTGGTGTCACAGATTACTCCACTGAAGGAACAGCGGAAGAGCGTCAAAGGCGTTTTCAAGCACTCAAAGACTCTCCTTTAGGGAAGGAATATAAAAACTTGAGCTTTGAGGATGTATATATTGGGACTGAAGTCAAAGGTGGGAAAAGCCAAAGGTATGAATTTACAGATGCCGAAGTTTATCAAAAATGGCTGAGAGCTGATGTCGGGTCTGATATAAGGAGAACATCATTGAATGCGGAACGCACGAATTACTTCTTGTTCGATACAATCACGTTATATCGAAGTAGCTTGCTTGGCTTTAAAGGCACATTTTATGTGCCAAAAGATTACAACGGTGGCAAAATCTCTGGAACCTTTTCCCCAATTGAGAGGGGCCTTATTAACTTAGGTCATGAGATTTCTCATTCTCGAGGTATAGAGAATGGTAATAACTCGGTGGCCCATAGGCGATCAAATATGCTTGGGTTGCAGAACTGTCAATCGGCGGGCTATTGTCAAAGCTTTTAATAGGGGGCGGTAAATATGATTAGATGTTGTACTTGGGCATTTCTTTTAACAGTCTCACTTTTTTCTTTAGCTTGCCCACCAAGCAATGAAGGAAATGGTATGGATAGTCTAGATATAGAAAAACTAACTTTACCTGGCTGGATAAAGAAGCCTATCAGTTCAGATGTTAACCTGGTGATATTCTCTCCAGATGAAAATGATGCTGACTCTGAAATACTAATTCAAAGGCTAGTTACCTTAGATAGCAGCTCTTTGGTACAAGTCCGGGAGATGTTGTTAGAAAAGCTGGGGAAGGAGGCGACTATTGCTCCTTTACTTTCTCACGACGGAGCTATTCTAGAATATGAAGCTATTACTGAAGTTGTGTTTGAGGGGGATGCTTATCAAAGCAAAGAAAAGGTTCTATTACATCAATATTTATTTAAATTAAACAACATGATGTATGGCTGTTCCCTAAAGACTAAGGAAGCAAAAATTAGTAAATATAGAGCTGATTTTAAGATGCTTTGTTTAAAAGTGGCTCGTAAAAAGTAAACATAATTATTAGTCATGATGAATAGACCGGCCAAGCGCCGGTCTATTCTTTGCCCGAGGTGATCAGTTTGCCCAGCGTGGGGAAAAGGGTCATCCATTAATCAGCCGTGTCAAGTTGGCAACAGGGGATTGGCACTGTTGTGGAGTTTAACTTTTGTACAAACGCACCAACTATAAATAAATATAATAATTAAAGGAGCAAAGGATGCTTTGGCCAGATAATGAATCAAAGATTGATCTACTCAATTACCAAGCGATTAGTTCTGCGATCATAAAGTTATTGTCAGACACAAGTCGTTTACCTGTTTCTGTAGGTGTTCATGGGGATTGGGGAGCTGGAAAATCTAGCATATTAGCCATGCTTGAAAATTCCTACCAAGATGATGAAACTACAGTATGTATACGGTTTAACAGTTGGTTATTTCAAGGGCTTGAAGACGCTCAAACAGCTTTAATGCAACAGATCACCTCTGATTTAATAAAAAAACGAGGAAAGATTGAGGGCTTTAAACAGCAGGCTAATGACTTTCTCGACCGAATCAATAATAAAAAAGGACGGCAAATAAAAAAGGACAGGCATAATTCTTTTTGCAAAAATCATAGTATCAACTACTGTTATTACATACAGTATAGCTAAGGTTGTTATTTTATGACTCGCGCAAGAAAAAAGCTGATTGATTTAGCGTCCACATCTTATTATCACTTAATCTCACGATGCGTGAGACGCGCATTCTTGTGTGGTGATGATAAATACACAGGTAAAAACTTTGATCACCGTAGGGCGTGGTTAGTAGAGCGAATTAAGTTATTAAGTAGCGTGTTCGCCATAGAAATTGCTGCTTACGCGATAATGAGCAATCACTACCACCTTGTTGTGAACGTCAATAGACGTCAAGCACTAGATTGGTCTGATGATGAAGTAATTGAACGCTGGTATCAACTCTATAATGGTCACATGTTGGTTGATCGCTACTTAAATGGTGAGCAGTTAGATAAACATAGTTTACTTTTCTTCAATGAGATTATCGCTAAATGGCGAGAAAGGTTGTATGACATTAGCTGGTACATGAAAAATCTCAATGAATATATAGCCCGCGAGGCCAATAAAGAAGATAACTGCACCGGAAAGTACTGGGAAGGGCGCTATAAATCACAAGCATTATTAGATGAAACCGCAGTACTCAGTTGCATGGCCTACGTTGATTTGAACCCCATCAGAGCAAATATAGCCGATACGCTTGAAGACAGTGATTTCACCTCAATTCAAGAACGTATAGCGCATTTCAAAGCCTTTACCACAGACACGGTTAAAGCGAATAAACCCTTCAAACAAAAAGATACTGTTCAGCATGAAAGTCAACCAGCACAGCTAAAGCCATTTGGTGGTAATCATATTAAAGGCACGATCCCCTTTGCCTTACTGGATTATATTGAATTAGTCGACTGGAGTGGCCGCCACATAGATCCAAAGAAAAAAGGGCATATCAACAAAAGCATACCAAAAGTACTCCTGAGGTTGAATATAGAAGAAGCGCAATGGCTTGAATCAATTCAACGTTTCAGGCAGCAGTACTCAAATTTTGCAGGCAGCAAACAACGGTTAAAGCAGCAAGCCGCCAGCAACGATGTAAAATGGTACAAAGGCGCAGGTTGAACAGTTGCATCTTCATTGGTTTGTTTAAAAAACACGTTATTAAACAAAGTGTCGACTTCGATTTGCCTTTTATACCTAAAATTCCTGCCAAGCAACTGAATTCTAAGTGCTGTAACTAACACTAACAGTGCGCAAAAAATAATGATACGGTTACCCACGATGGGAGAAGCGCAAAATGTTCTGAAAAAATATGTGTCTGTCCTTTTTTACTCTCATCTTCAGGCTCAGGAACATAAATAGGTGTTAAATCTTCAGATTTGAGTAATTTAGCAAGCTTAAGGGCATCACGTTTATCGGTTTTAATCTTCTCACCTGGCTTTTTAGGAATAAGAGAGGGTGCAACCACATAACAGCAATGGCCAAGGCTGGTAATTAATCGGTAAATCCAATAACCACAAGGGCCTGCTTCATAGACAAAGTGTAGCGTTGCGCCAGGGTATTTGGATTCAAACTGACGAACAAGCTTTTGAACGGCCACTTTGGAAGAAGAAATTCGGCCAAGATGAACGGGTTGCGCGCCTCTATGTTCTTCAATATAGGCGACTTCATTGAATTCTTTATGTGTATCAAGTCCGATAAAAAGTATGCTATGTTTGTTCATGTTAGCCTCTGCTATTTAGTTATTTGACAAACTAATTATGGCTCTGGCTTTGAATTAAGCTAACCCACGAAAAGCGGAGGCTAACACCGTGTGGGAGTCATTATGTCTATATGCCGAAGGAGAGTTCAGTGAAGATCTATGGAGATATTCAATCAGGTAATTGTTATAAGGTAAAACTTTTAACATCGCTTTTAGACATCAAACATGAGTGGGTTGATGTTGATATTTTAGCAAAAGAAACACAAACTGATTCCTTTTTAAAAATGAATCCAAATGGAAAAATTCCATTACTTGAGTTAGATGATGGGACTTATATTTCAGAATCTAATGCTATTCTAAATTACCTTGCCTTTGAAACACCGTTAGCTGGTAAAACACGTTTTACTACTTCTAAAATACTAGAGTGGCAATTCTTTGAACAATATAGCCATGAACCCTATATTGCTGTTGCACGGTTTATTTCTAAATACCTCGGGTTACCCGAAGATCGTATATCTGAGTATGAGGCTAAACAATTAGGTGGTCATAAAGCTTTAAAAGTTATGGAAGAGCAGCTGAAATTAACGCCTTATCTTGTTGGCTCTGAAATAAGTATTGCTGATATATCATTGTATGGGTATACACATGTTGCACATGAGGGTGGATTTGATTTGTCAGAATATCCATCGATTCAACAATGGATAGACCGGATTCAATCCGATCCTAAATATATAGGTATGGAGTAATCGGCATATAACAAGCCAATTAAGACGGGACTGCTAACAGCTTGCTCGGTTCCGCTTCGCTACACATTTTAGCAAGCTATTATCAGCCCCTTATTTGGGGTGTTATGTGTCCCGTCTTATCCGAATATTTTACAAAAGGATTTATTATGAGAATTGGTGTAAGCGTCTAGCAAAATACACCTGCCAGTAACTCAGTAAAATGATTAAGCTATTTCCA
>NZ_JBBEVD010000029.1:0-271 GCF_037414265.1 Pseudoalteromonas sp. C12FD-1 | reverse complement strand
TGGCGAAAGCGAAGCCTTAGTTGTGCGCGGAACAGTCACCGATGTTGAAGACGGCCAAACCGTGACGGTTATTATCAGCGATGGCGTAAACACACCAATTGAGGTGCAAGCCTTGGTAAGTAATGGCGAGTACGTCACAGATCCCATTGATGCAAGCGCATTAAACGACGGCACGTTAACCGCTACAGCAAGCGTATCTGATTTAGCAGGCAACCCTGTAAGCGCGCAAGATAGCGTAGAACTTGATAACACCGCAGCAATTACAACCAGC
>NZ_JBBEVD010000027.1:0-260 GCF_037414265.1 Pseudoalteromonas sp. C12FD-1 | reverse complement strand
CCTGTAATCGTGTAGGTATTATTAGTAACTGTGGCTTCAAAGCTGCGCTCATTACCGGCTTCATCTGTTACTACCACTGTTACCGTTTGATTGTCTTCAACACCTGTTGTGGTCCCTGTAATTTCAACACTTACGTTTTCACCATTACCGTTAATTACGCCATCGTTTGTATCGTTAATATCAACGGTTACAGTAGCTGCGGTGTCTTTAGTAAAGGTGGTTTCGTTTGTGGCTAAATTACCCTCAACGTCTAATGCGCT
>NZ_JBBEVD010000026.1:0-1390 GCF_037414265.1 Pseudoalteromonas sp. C12FD-1 | reverse complement strand
ACCTAACGAATTAAGTGAAGGTGAATTTACCGTTGAGGTATCAGTAACCGACACCGCAGGTAATGAAACTACAGCAATTATCACAGGTGAGGTTGATACCGCAGCGCCAGTAGTAACTATTAACGCGTTAGGAGATACGAGTGATACAACACCTACCATTTCAGGTACTGTTAGCGGTGAGCCAACAGGCTCGACTATTACTTTAACTGTGACTGATGCTAATGGTGCAGTTCAAACTATTACGGCACAAGTAATTGCTGATGGAAGTTGGACAGTTGAAGTACCTGTAGCTTTAGCTGAAGGAAGCTACTCTGTAGATGCAAGTATTAGTGACAGTGCTGGTAATGAAGGCACTGCAAGTGCTTCAGGTACAATTGATACAAGCGCGTTAACTATCACTATTGATTTGATTGGTGAAACTAACGATCAAACCCCACAAATAAGCGGTGATACTTTTAATGCAGAAGTAGGTTCGTCTGTTGAAGTTCAGATCACCGACTCTACAGGTACGACTGTGACCTTAACTACAGTTGTTGATGCAAATGGACAGTGGAGTGTAACTCCGCCTGCCGATTTGGCTGAGGGTACTATTTCAATCAGTGCAACAGTAACAGACCTAGGTGGTGGAAGCGCAAATGCAGACCTTGATGCTGTAATAGATATTACGCCTCCAACCATACAAGTAAATGAACTAGAAACTAGTAATGATACAACACCAATTATTGCCGGTAATACTACAGGCGTGGTATTTGGCACTGTAGTAAGCTTGACTGTTACTGATTCCCAAGGCGTTGTTCGCTTGTTTAATACGACAACGGATGCACAAGGGAATTGGAGTGTAGAGCTTTCTCAAGAGTTAGCTTCTGGGGATTACACTGTACAGGCAGAGGTTTCTGATGCTGCAGGCAATAGTGCTTTAGATACTGTAACCGGTAATATTGATACTGTAGGCCCTAGTTTAACCGTTGATTTTGAGGCTGTTACCAATGATACAACGCCGACTATTTCGGGCACGAGTAATGCTGATGTAGGGACAACGATTACTGTAGTGATCACTGATGAAAACGGGGTTGAACAAACACTAACAACCACAGTAGATGTTAATGGAAATTGGGAAGTAACCCCTCAAACAGACTTGAATGAAGGTGATAACACCATAGAAGTAAGTGTGTCTGACGAAGCAGGAAACACAACAACAGTAACCGATACAATTACTCTAGACACGCAAGCACCCACGTTAACCATGCAAACCGTGGGTGATGTAAACGACTTAACCCCGACCTTGCAAGGCACCAGTAACGAAATTGGCGGCACAGTCACACTCACTGTAACCGACAGCGACGGCGCTGTACAAACCATCACTACCACTGTTGGCACGGATGGCCATTGG
>NZ_JBBEVD010000025.1:0-1171 GCF_037414265.1 Pseudoalteromonas sp. C12FD-1 | reverse complement strand
TGAATCCGCAGCTTCGGTGCATAGTTTAGCCCCGTTACATCTTCCGCGCAGACCGACTCGACCAGTGAGCTATTACGCTTTCTTTAAAGGATGGCTGCTTCTAAGCCAACCTCCTGGCTGTCTGGGCCTTTCCACATCGTTTCCCACTTAACTATGACTTTGGGACCTTAGCTGGCGGTCTGGGTTGTTTCCCTCTTCACGACGGACGTTAGCACCCGCCGTGTGTCTCCCGGATAGTACTTTACGGTATTCGGAGTTTGCAAAGGGTTGGTAAGTCGGGATGACCCCCTAGCCTTAACAGTGCTCTACCCCCGTAAGTATTCGTCCGAGGCTCTACCTAAATAGATTTCGGGGAGAACCAGCTATCTCCCGGTTTGATTAGCCTTTCACTCCTAGCCACAGGTCATCCCCTAACTTTTCAACGTTAGTGGGTTCGGTCCTCCAGTTGATGTTACTCAACCTTCAACCTGCCCATGGCTAGATCACCGGGTTTCGGGTCTATACCTTGCAACTATTCGCCCAGTTAAGACTCGGTTTCCCTACGGCTACCCTAAACGGTTAACCTCGCTACAAAATATAAGTCGCTGACCCATTATACAAAAGGTACGCAGTCACCCTCGAGGGGCTCCTACTGCTTGTACGTACACGGTTTCAGGTTCTATTTCACTCCCCTCACAGGGGTTCTTTTCGCCTTTCCCTCACGGTACTGGTTCACTATCGGTCAGTTGGGAGTATTTAGCCTTAGATGATGGTCCACCTATATTCAGTCAAAGTTTCACGTGCTCCGACCTACTCGATTTCACTCAAAATGCGTTTTCATGTACGGGACTATCACCCTGTATCGTGGCACTTTCCAGAGCCTTCCATTAACACATAATCAGCTTAAGGGCTGTTCCGATTTCGCTCGCCGCTACTATCGGAATCTCGGTTGATTTCTTTTCCTACGGGTACTTAGATGTTTCAGTTCTCCGCGTTCGCCTCGTTAACCTATGTATTCAGTTAACGATACCTGCAAGCAGGTGGGTTTCCCCATTCGGAAATCCTAGTCTCAAGCGCTTTTTACTAGCTTGACTAGGCTTATCGCAAGTTAATACGTCCTTCATCGCCTCCAACTGCCAAGGCATCCACCGTGTACGCTTAGTCACTTAACCATACAACCCAAACGGGTCTT
>NZ_JBBEVD010000024.1:0-751 GCF_037414265.1 Pseudoalteromonas sp. C12FD-1 | reverse complement strand
GTAAGCGTCTAGCAAAATACACCTGCCAGTAACTCAGTAAAATGATTAAGCTATTTCCAAATTTCAATGAGGAGATAGTCATGAGAAAAACGCGTAGCCTAGAGCAGTGGCGCAGTATTATTGAAGAACAACAAGCCAGCGATTTAACTATCACTGACTATTGCAAGCAAAATGCTTTATCAAAAACAACGTTTTATGCCGCGCGAAGTAAACTTAATGCCTCATCAGGAAGCTTTGTTCGAGCAAACGTCACGAAACACGTCGATATCATCGAACCGCAACAGCCAATCATCCTCTCGATTAGTAAAGTAAAAGTCAGCTTACCACTCACAACGTCTGCATCTTATCTAGGCCAATTACTGCGCGAGCTTGCCTGATGAAAATGTTTGTTGAACCTAAATGTATTTACTTACACCGCGATGCTGTGGATTTTCGAAAATCCATTGATGGCTTGGTCGCTATCGTTGAAGGCGAGCTTGAACGTGATGCCTACACTGGCGCGTTGTTTTTGTTTTGCAATAAGGCGAAAGATAAACTCAAGTTGGTTTACTGGGATAAAACGGGATTTGCATTGTGGTACAAGCGGTTAGAAAAACAAAAATTCAAATGGCCAAACCAAGCGAGTCTACAAGATTTTGAACTCAGTCCCCAGCAACTGGATTGGTTGTTGTCGGGGTATGATGTGCTTGGTCATGAGGAGTTGCAGTATCAATCTATGATCTAATTAACAGTAAACGATCATTGCCACACA
>NZ_JBBEVD010000023.1:0-3992 GCF_037414265.1 Pseudoalteromonas sp. C12FD-1 | reverse complement strand
AATAATAGGATTCTACGAATCAGGTATCAGGATTCGTAGAATCAAAAGATCACCTAATATTATATATATATTGAGTGATCTTTTGTTGCCATCATTCTTCGAATGTATTAACTACTTAAAGCCTTTAAATGATCGCACTTACTATCCTCGTTTTACTCGTCTTTCTCAGTACGATCATTATCGGGTGTATAACATATTGCCAAACACAACGGAAAGCCCCTGAAATCGATTTTAAGAGCTTAAAACAAAAAACCAATGCAACCACTGGCTGTCAACCTTTAAGTCCGCCAGGTTCAATTGCAGGCCGCTCTAAGGGTGTTTTTGTCATGCTCTTATAGCTTGATTTGTATTTTTTTAATTAGCTAACTCTATTTTATGTATTTTACTTATTCACAGGCATTTTCCTTTGTAGATCTCTTGTTTGTAGATCTCTTGTTTGTAAGGCTGCTTTGTAACCCTTTAGATTAAAGGCTTGTAAAAGGGGTAAGGGGGAGAGATTTACAGCTTAAACAACCTTAAGGGGGAGAGATTTACAGCTTTTAAGGGGGAGAGATTTACAGCTTAATTCACAGGGGAGATTTTGATTTGGCAAGGAGTTGTTGAATCACTTTCCACCTATTGCTATGGTGGAGTAAATCAATATAACTCCCTTTCAAGATGAATAATTACTCTGTTACCAAATCTAATAACTTGATAGATGCATCTTACAAACTCAATGTTCAAGCTCAAAAGCTAGTGTTGGCTTGTTTGTCTAAAGTTGATTCAAGAAAGGCTATACCGAAAGAAATAAGCATTACAGCTCTTGAGTTTAGTGAACTCATGGGTATTGAACACAACGCCCATAGAGAGCTTTACAAGGCTGCTGATGCTCTATTTAAATCTAGTATCACATTGGTAGACAATAACGAAGAGGTTGAGCTGTATTGGGTTCAAAAGAAAGTAAAAAAACTTAAAGGCCAGGGGAAAGTAACACTAGTTTGGAGTGATGACGTACTAAAATACATTTCACAACTACGGAGTAGGTTCACCAGCTACAAGTTAAGGGATATAGCAGATCTTCAAAGCAGTCATTCTATAAGGCTGTATGAGTTAATTATGCGGTTTAATGATACGAACATAAGGAAGATTAGCCTTGAAGATTTTAAAGCTGCTTTAGGGATTTCAGATAAATACGAACAATATAAAGACCTGAATAAGTGGGTTATCAAACCCGCACTAAAGGAGCTGGGAAAGAAGTTAGATATTGAAGTGACGACTTTAAAAACAGGTCGTAAAATTACAGCTCTATACTTTACTTTTTCAGATAAAAAAGAAGTTCAACAAGAATTGGATTTACAGCAAAGGTAACGGTTTTTTGTTACTCTGTTACCAAATTGAGAGTTGGGTGTAACACATGTTAGTTACTATTACACAAGCAAGTAAACTTGTGGGTAAAGCAAGGAAGACTATATACGCACACGCCAAGGCTGGCAAGGTTTCTCTAAGTAAGTTTAGCGATGGGAAGACTGCAGTTGACACGTCTGAGCTTTATAGGGTTTATGGAAATTTAAAAGAAAATGTAACACCTGTTCCGTTACGTACCAAAGAAAATGTAACGAGTGGTAACACTGTCCTTGATGTACTTACTGAGCTTAAAAATGAAAACTCTTTAATGCGTGAAGAGATGCAGAAGTTGAGAGAAGAGATTAAAAACTTAAATAACAGACTTGAACATAAACCAGCACCATCTGATGCAGTAGAGCCACCAGCACCGATTAAACCTAATAATGAAATTAGTTCCCTTATGGCGAAGATAAAAGCTAAGCAAGTAAAAAAAATATAGGGGCTAATAGCCCCTTGAAACTATATTGATAACATAGCAAGTGCAGAGATGATTAGCTGTAAAAGCCTAATTGTTTCGTATAGTGAAACCTCTAAGGAAAAGTTTATTTTCAACTTTCATTCCTCCATAAAGTTGTGAACATACCTTGCTGATGAATTCATAATAAGTTAGTCTCAGTTTGCAAATCTAAGCGCTTAGCTGAACTCTTAGCAAGTGACTTTTTAGCACCATATTGGTGTATGGTGCTGCCCTTCCACTTTCAAAAACAATACTAGATGTAGTGTCATTCCAGCTTCTTAGAACAAGGTAATATGGTTACACCCTTAACGCAAGGGGGCATATTTGCCCCTTCTCTGTGGATAACTTTTTGGTGTTGGTGGATGCTAACTTTCAAGCACTCTATCAATATAAAAAGAGTAAAAATCAATTGATGATCTACTAAATTTCAAAAATTACAATCGAGTGTTTGAGAGGGTATGCCGTCTTCTGGAAAGGGTATACCCCTATATTTTTTACAGGTTTAATTCTAACCTTTCAATTAATCGCTTGGCCTGTGTTGTTTGCCACTTCTTACCATTTGCTTTAAGTTCTGTTAAACGCTTTGCTAATGAGCTGTAAGATGGATTTGTCTTTAAGAGTTCCAATACCAAAGGGCGTAACTTTTCAGCTCTGTTGCTTGCTGCTTCTTTCCTGGCAGCTATGGCTTTATCATGCCCTGGTCTAACGCCCCCCAGCTTAACACCACGGGCCTTTGCTTCTGCCAGTGCGGCTTTGGTACGCTTACTTATAAAGTCTCTTTCCTGCTCTGCCAGGGCTGCATAAATGTGTAATTGAAACTTATCAGCGTTAGGCATCATAGCTACTTTTATATTCACTTCTTCAATGATTCTTGAAAACACACTTACCTTTCTTGATAAGCGGTCAACCTTTGCAACTAGGAGTGTTGCACCTGTATTTTTACAGGCTTCTAAGGCTTCTTGGAAGTATGGGCAATTCTCAATATCTGAGCCACTGTGAACGCTTGTGTGCTTACTTATTACTTTGTAAGGCTGTTCTGAGTATGTATCAAGAAAGATGCTTATATCGCGTTCCTGGGCTTCTAAACCTAAACCACTTTCGCCTTGCTTCTTGGTAGATACACGGTAGAACACTACATACTTTTTCATGGTTAACATACCTGGAATAATTAAGCTGCAACAACTTTACCAGAGGGGGTTACATAATGCAATGTTGGTTGGGTTTGTAATTTCCAGTGTGAAATCCTTTGATTGATTGTATGCAGTAGCTTTTAATAGTATTATTGTCTTTCTAAGTAATGGATTACATTACTATTATTTAAAACAAACAATAGGGATATTAAGATGAAAACAAAGCTTATCGCCTTGTCTGCTGCATTAGTCATTACCACAGGCTGTTCAACTGTTACTAACGAACCAGTTAAAATGCAGCCTTTTGATTACAACATTTCAGCAAGTAAAAATGATATTTACTTTGCTGCTGTCGATTGCACATTAGAAAACATTTCAGCACCAGCCACTAGCGGCCAATTCTTCGATTACCAGGACAAAGATTCAGGTAGGCTTTCTGTTGCCTTTGAGAGTAGTTATGTTCTTGCTTTCAGCCAAATCCCTTTGAAAACGACAATGAACATCAAAGCAAAAGATAATAATTTAAATATCAGATTTAGCTCGTTACAACAGTACTTTAGTTCAATGGGCTGGAGCCCGGTTTACAAAGAAAAAGATGGTAGTCTTTCAAAGCCAGAGTTAAAGATGCAAGAGACAGCAACAAGTATATCTTCTTGTGTTAAAGACAGAGTTTAATTAGTCCGAATACAAAACTGACAAACACTGTCATTCAACTAAAAAAGTTTGTGGCAGTGTATAAAGATGGATTGCAGCAGAAGTTATAATTCAGACTATTTTAAATTTATACAGTGAACAAAAACCCACCAGTTTAAGACAGTAATTAATTGCTTATTTTCATTGAATGATGGCTGTCATAATCACAACAAAAGATCCGACAATAAAGATATATATATGAGTGATCTTTTGTTTAATCATTTTTATTAAATATCAGGTAGTCGATCAGGTGATCTAGAAGACCCTTTAATAATAGGATTCTACGAATCAGGTATCAGGATTCGTAGAATCAAAAGATCACCTAATAT
>NZ_JBBEVD010000022.1:0-216 GCF_037414265.1 Pseudoalteromonas sp. C12FD-1 | reverse complement strand
AAGTTCTACGCTATCTTGCGCGCTTACAGGGTTACCCGCTAAATCTGATGCGCTTGCTGTAGCGGTTAACGTGCCGTCGCTTAGTGCGCTTGCATCAATCGGATCGGTAACATACTCACCGTTTTGCACAAGCGCCGTTGTTTCAACTTGGTTTGTACCATCGCTGATAATAACAGTTACAGTTTGGCCGTCTTCAACATCGGTAACAGTACCGCG
>NZ_JBBEVD010000021.1:0-1187 GCF_037414265.1 Pseudoalteromonas sp. C12FD-1 | reverse complement strand
ATGGCAAAAGAAAAGTTTGAACGCGTAAAACCGCACGTAAACGTTGGTACAATCGGCCACGTTGACCACGGTAAAACTACACTAACTGCAGCAATCACTAACGTACTTGCAAAAGTATACGGCGGTGTTGCTAAAGATTTCGCATCAATCGATAACGCTCCAGAAGAGCGCGAGCGTGGTATCACAATCTCAACTTCTCACGTTGAGTACGATACACCAACTCGTCACTACGCACACGTAGATTGTCCTGGACACGCCGATTATGTTAAAAACATGATCACTGGTGCTGCTCAAATGGACGGCGCTATCTTAGTAGTAGCTGCGACTGACGGCCCTATGCCACAAACACGTGAGCACATCCTACTTTCTCGTCAGGTTGGCGTACCTTACATCGTTGTATTCATGAACAAATGTGACATGGTTGACGACGAAGAGCTACTTGAGCTAGTAGAAATGGAAGTTCGTGAACTTCTTTCTGAGTACGACTTCCCAGGTGATGACTTACCACTAATTCAAGGTTCTGCTCTTAAAGCACTTGAAGGCGAAAAGCAGTGGGAAGACAAGATCGTTGAGCTTGCAGAAGCACTAGATTCTTACATTCCAGAGCCAGAGCGTGACATCGATAAGCCATTCATCATGCCTATCGAAGACGTTTTCTCAATCCAAGGTCGTGGTACTGTTGTAACTGGCCGTGTTGAAGCTGGTATCATCAACGTGAACGACGAAGTTGAAATCGTTGGTATCAAAGAGACTACTAAGTCTACTTGTACTGGTGTTGAAATGTTCCGTAAGCTTCTTGACGAAGGTCGTGCTGGTGAGAACATTGGTGCACTATTACGTGGTACTAAGCGTGAAGACGTTGAACGTGGTCAAGTACTAGCTAAGCCTGGTTCAATCAAGCCACACACTACATTCACTTCAGAAGTATACGTACTTTCTAAAGATGAAGGTGGTCGTCATACTCCATTCTTCAAAGGTTACCGTCCACAGTTCTACTTCCGTACAACTGACGTAACAGGTGACGTACAGTTACCAGAAGGCGTAGAAATGGTAATGCCTGGTGATAACGTTAAGATGACAGTAACTCTAATCGCGCCAATCGCGATGGATGAAGGTCTTCGTTTCGCTATCCGTGAAGGTGGCCGTACTGTAGGTGCTGGTGTTGTAGCAACTATCGTAGAGTAATA
>NZ_JBBEVD010000020.1:0-246 GCF_037414265.1 Pseudoalteromonas sp. C12FD-1 | reverse complement strand
ACATTAACCGCCACAGCCACAGTCAGTGATGTAGCAGGTAATACAGCAACTGATACAGACACCGCCATTCACGATAAAACAGCCCTAACCAGCATTGATGTTGCAACAGGCGATGACGCCGTTATTAATACTGCAGAGCAAAATAATGTAGTTGTAAGTGGCGTAATAGAAGAGGCTGATGCTAACCAAAGAGCCACTGTGGTATTTACCGATGTGAACGGAGATAAAGTCACGGTTGAAAACGTC
>NZ_JBBEVD010000019.1:0-1612 GCF_037414265.1 Pseudoalteromonas sp. C12FD-1 | reverse complement strand
CCTATTTTATCTGCCATGAAAACGAGAAAAGTGCATAAAGTTTTGTTAAATTACAGGTATGAAACTCGATGCACACTCACTGCCTGACGACCCAGAACAACTCAAACGCATGTTGCTTGAGTTGCAACACATCGTTGTGAAAAAGGATGAAGAATTAGCTAAAAAAGATGCGCAAATTCACGAATTGCTGCAAGCTTACAACGCGAAACTTGCTAAAGAATACAGCAAAAAATCGGAGAAGATGCCGGGTGCAGGCGAAGTATTCAATGAAGTGGAAGAAACGCTTGATGAGTATGATAAAGCGCTATTGGCAACATCCCCCTCAATAAAGAAAGAAAAAGCCAAACCTAAACGCCGCCCACTGCCAGCGCAGTTACCGCGAGTTGAGGTGGTTGTTGACCTCGATGAGGGCCAAAAAGTATGTGATTGCTGCCAAAATCCCTTGCATAAAATGGGTGAAAGCAGCAGTGAAGCGTTAGAATTTGTGCCAGCGCATATCAAAGTAATCAAAACCATTCGTCCTAAATATGCGTGCCGTCACTGTGAGCGTGAAGGCATTGACTGTGTGGTGAAATCGGCCCCCATGCCCGCAGTGCCCATTCCAAAGAGTATCGCAACGGCCAGTTTGCTGAGTCAACTAATCACGTGTAAATACCAGTTTGGCTTACCGCTTTATCGCCAAGAAACAATGTTAGGCGATATTGGTATTGAGTTGAGCAGACAAACCATGTCAAGCTGGATGCTACGCTGCGCAGAGCTGTTGTCTCCTGTGTACCAACGCTTAAAAGAAGAGTTGTTATCGCAGGCGGTTATTCATGCTGATGAAACCCCGTTAAACGTCATTAACGCAGATAACGTAACCAGCTATATGTGGTTATATTGTTGTGGCGATGATAAGCCGAGGGAAGGCACGAATATTGTCCTGTTTGATTATCATAATAGTCGTGCGGGCCAATGTGCCGTTGATTTCCTAAATGGTTACCAAGGCTACATGCACGTTGACGGCTATAAAGCTTACGAGCAAACTCAGGCAACACTGGTTGCATGCCTTGCTCATATGCGTCGTTACTTCATCGAAGCGAAAGGGAATAATAAGAAAACGGGTAAAGCGGATGTGGCACTCAATCTTATTGGCAAGCTCTACGGTATTGAGCAAGCCATTAAAGATAAACCAGCCACAGAGAAGTACACTGTTAGACAACAAAAAGCCAAACCCATTGTTGACGAGTTATATCAATGGTTGCTCAAGCACAAAGATAAAATCCCGCCCAAAATGGCGCTAGGTAAAGCCATTAACTACGCGATAAATCAATTTGAAAAATTCCGACGTTACTTAGAGGATGGCAGGCTTAAAATTGATAACAATCGCGCAGAGCGAGCTATAAAACCTTTCGTGATAGGGCGAAAAAACTGGCTGTTCTCAAATACCAGCAAGGGTGCACATGCCAGTGCGATACTTTATAGCCTTGTTGAAACCGCAAAGGCAAATGACCTTATAGTGCATGATTATATTTCTACTTGTTTGCAGCACCTTATTGAGCAGCCTGATAATCTTGAATCGCTGTTACCTTGGAACATTAAACAAGCTGGGTGTCGTTAGCTAGACGCTTAC
>NZ_JBBEVD010000018.1:0-226 GCF_037414265.1 Pseudoalteromonas sp. C12FD-1 | reverse complement strand
AATTTGGAAAATATCTGATAATATTTTTTAAGTCTAAGTATCTATCTACTTTAGCTATTAACTTCTGTCGCTTGTTTCTGTCACAAAACGCGTTTGGCGTTGTATGGTTAAGCCTCACGGGTAATTAGTACAAGTTAGCTTAATGGCTCACACCACTTCCACATCTTGCCTATCAACGTTGTCGTCTTCAACGGCCCTTCAGAGACTTTAAAAGTCTAGTGAGAAA
>NZ_JBBEVD010000017.1:0-302 GCF_037414265.1 Pseudoalteromonas sp. C12FD-1 | reverse complement strand
GTTTCATCGCCATTACTGTCGGTGATAACAATGTTTACAACGGTGCCTTCAGGCTCTGTTGAGGTACCACTGATAAGTGGCGTGCTGTCGTTACCAAGTCCCAGTGCATCCACGGTTACAACCGGGGTGATGGTATCAACATTGCCACTGCTGTTGGCTGTGCTCTCATTGCCTGCGGCATCACTAATACTGGCCGTTACAGTAAAGTCACCTTGTGCTAGCGCACTGGGCACTTCAATGTCCCAATGGCCATCCGTGCCAACAGTGGTAGTGATGGTTTGTACAGCGCCGTCGCTGTCGGT
>NZ_JBBEVD010000016.1:0-257 GCF_037414265.1 Pseudoalteromonas sp. C12FD-1 | reverse complement strand
GCATTAGACGTTGAAGGTAATTTAGCCACAAACGAAACCACCTTTACTAAAGACACCACCGTTGCAGTAACAGTCGATATAAACGACACGAACGACAACGTAATAAATGGCAATGGTGAAAATACAAACGTTGAAATTACAGGGACCACAACGGGTGTTGAAGACAACCAAACAGTAACAGTTGTAGTAACAGATACAGCCGGTAATGAGCGCAGCTTTGAAGCCACAGTTACTAATAATACCTACACGATTACAGG
>NZ_JBBEVD010000015.1:0-772 GCF_037414265.1 Pseudoalteromonas sp. C12FD-1 | reverse complement strand
CCAATGGCCATCCGTGCCAACAGTGGTAGTGATGGTTTGTACAGCGCCGTCGCTGTCGGTCACGGTGAGTGTGACTGTGCCACCAATTTCGTTACTGGTGCCTTGCAAGGTCGGGGTTAAGTCGTTTACATCGCCTACATTTTGTATCGTAAGCGTGGGCGCTTGCGTGTCGATAGTGCTGGTTTCACTCACAGTGGTTTCGTGGCCTACGCTGTCGCGTACGCTCACTTCAATGGTGCTCTCGCCTTCACTGAGTGGTGTGCTTGGTGTGGCACTCCACTCGCCGTTTGCATCAACAAGGGCGGTAATGGTTTGTGGGTTGCCGTCACTGTCGGTCACCACAATCGTGACTTGTGCCCCTTCGCCTGCATCGCTTGTGCCGCTAATAGCTGGCGTGTTGCTATTGCTTTGTGCGTCAACCTCAACAGTCAGCGTTGGTGGTGTGTTATCAAAATCATCTGAGCTGATTGTGCGTGTATTACCCGCAGCATCGGTGGCTGTGGCAATCACAGAGCCGACGTCCAGTAGTGATACATCAAGCCCCACTAAAGACCAATTACCATTAGCGTCGGTTGTGGTGGTGTAAGTGACACCAACCCCGCCGCCAATAAGTTGCTCGGTGATGGTGATTTCACTGCCTGCTGGCAGGTCAGAGGTACCACTTAGGGTAACCAATAAACCAAGCTCAAAGGTCGGTGTAAAGGCAAGGATTGGTGGCGTTACATCCACTTCACCGTTGTCTGTGCCTGTGCCGGTGTTACCTGCTGCATCG
>NZ_JBBEVD010000014.1:0-654 GCF_037414265.1 Pseudoalteromonas sp. C12FD-1 | reverse complement strand
GGTTGCACCCTCTCTTATTCCTAAAAAGCCAGGTGAGAAGATTAAAACCGATAAACGTGACGCCCTTAAGCTTGCTAAATTACTTAAGTCTGAAGATTTAACACCTATTTATGTCCCCGAGCCTGAAGATGAAGCTGTACGCGATTTATCTCGTGCACGCGAAGTAGCCATGAAGGATTTAAAAGATGCTAAATATCAGTTAAAAGCGTTGCTGCTTCGCAATAATATTAATTATAAAGGCACCGCAAATTGGTCACAAAAACATTTACGTTGGCTCACTGAGCTTGTGTTGCCACATCCCGCGCAGCACATCGTCTTACAAGAGTTTTTACACACAATTACTGAACGAATAAGCCGACTTGAGCGGCTAGACAATGAGCTAACACATCACGTCCATCAATGGCGCTATTATCCTGTAGTAAAAGCAATACAAGCTATGCGAGGTGTTCGCTTGTTGGTCGCCACCGGCGTTGTTGCTGAGCTTGGCGATTTATCGCGCTTCGACCATCCCCGCAAATTAATGAGTTATCTCGGTCTTGTACCTAGTGAACACTCGAGTGGTGGCAAACGCCATATTGGCGCCATCACAAAATGCGGGAACGGCCGAGCAAGACGCCTTCTTGTTGAAGGTGCACACACTTATCGATATGCAGC
>NZ_JBBEVD010000013.1:0-223 GCF_037414265.1 Pseudoalteromonas sp. C12FD-1 | reverse complement strand
AACAGAGCCTGAAGGCACCGTTGTAAACATTGTTATCACCGACAGTAATGGCGATGAAACACCTATTACCGCCACCGTGGATGCCAACGGCAACTGGCAAGCAACTAGCCCTGAATTACCAGAAGGCAGCTACAGTGTGCAAGCCAGCATTACCGATGCAGCGGGCAATACAGGCGGCGCGACACAAGCGGGCACCATAGATAGCCTTGCACCGACACTGACA
>NZ_JBBEVD010000012.1:0-259 GCF_037414265.1 Pseudoalteromonas sp. C12FD-1 | reverse complement strand
AGGCATCCACCGTGTACGCTTAGTCACTTAACCATACAACCCAAACGGGTCTTGCTTGGTCTTTGTTACTTATGCTGCCTTGCTTTTTTATTTTTGCTTGGTTACATAACACGTTATGCGCCCAGCGACAAAAATATCAGCGGCGTTGCCTAAGTATCAAATCCACGTCGCAATACTAAATCGTTAGATTCAGTCATACGTTAGTGACAGTTTAACTTCGCCAGAAGTTAATATTGAATACTAAAGTAGATACCAATTA
>NZ_JBBEVD010000011.1:0-1663 GCF_037414265.1 Pseudoalteromonas sp. C12FD-1 | reverse complement strand
TGAGTGGTAGGGGAGCGTTCTGTAAGCCGTTGAAGGTGACCCGGGAGGGTTGCTGGAGGTATCAGAAGTGCGAATGCTGACATGAGTAACGATAATGCGGGTGAAAAACCCGCACGCCGGAAGACCAAGGGTTCCTATCCCATGTTAATCAGGGTAGGGTAAGTCGACCCCTAAGGCGAGGCCGAAAGGCGTAGTCGATGGGAAACGGATTAATATTTCCGTACTTGGTATAATTGCGATGGGGGGACGGAGAAGGCTAAGCAAGCATGGCGATGGTTGTCCATGTGAAAGTGAGTAGGCTAGCGACTTAGGTAAATCCGGGTTGCTGTTAGGCTGAGACACGAGACGAGTCACCAAGGTGATGAAGTTGCTGATGCCATACTTCCAGGAAAAGCCTCTAAGCTTCAGATTATACCGAATCGTACCCCAAACCGACACAGGTGGTCAGGTAGAGAATACTAAGGCGCTTGAGAGAACTCGGGTGAAGGAACTAGGCAAAATCGTACCGTAACTTCGGGAGAAGGTACGCTCCTATCTGTGATGAGACTTGCTCTCTAAGCGGACGGGAGCCGCAGTGACCAGGTGGCTGGGACTGTTTATTAAAAACACAGCACTGTGCAAAATCGCAAGATGACGTATACGGTGTGACACCTGCCCGGTGCCGGAAGGTTAATTGATGGGGTTAGTTTTCGGACGAAGCTCTTGATCGAAGCCCCGGTAAACGGCGGCCGTAACTATAACGGTCCTAAGGTAGCGAAATTCCTTGTCGGGTAAGTTCCGACCTGCACGAATGGTGTAACCATGGCCACGCTGTCTCCACCCGAGACTCAGTGAAATTGAAATCGCAGTGAAGATGCTGTGTACCCGCGGCTAGACGGAAAGACCCCGTGAACCTTTACTACAGCTTGGCACTGAACATTGAACCTACATGTGTAGGATAGGTGGGAGACTTAGAAGCAGAGACGCTAGTTTTTGTGGAGTCGTCCTTGAAATACCACCCTTGTAGTTTTGATGTTCTAACGTTGGCCCCTGAATCGGGGTTACGGACAGTGCCTGGTGGGTAGTTTGACTGGGGCGGTCTCCTCCCAAAGAGTAACGGAGGAGCACGAAGGTTGGCTAAGTACGGTCGGACATCGTACGGTTAGTGTAATGGTAGAAGCCAGCTTAACTGCGAGACAGACACGTCGAGCAGGTACGAAAGTAGGTCATAGTGATCCGGTGGTTCTGAATGGAAGGGCCATCGCTCAACGGATAAAAGGTACTCCGGGGATAACAGGCTGATACCGCCCAAGAGTTCATATCGACGGCGGTGTTTGGCACCTCGATGTCGGCTCATCACATCCTGGGGCTGAAGTCGGTCCCAAGGGTATGGCTGTTCGCCATTTAAAGTGGTACGCGAGCTGGGTTTAGAACGTCGTGAGACAGTTCGGTCCCTATCTGCCGTGGGCGTTTGAGAATTGAGAGGGGTTGCTCCTAGTACGAGAGGACCGGAGTGAACGAACCGCTGGTGTTCGGGTTGTCATGCCAATGGCATTGCCCGGTAGCTACGTTCGGAACTGATAAGCGCTGAAAGCATCTAAGCGCGAAGCAGGCCTCGAGATGATTTCTCACTAGACTTTTAAAGTCTCTGAAGGGCCGTTGAAGACTACAACGTTGATAGGCA
>NZ_JBBEVD010000010.1:0-262 GCF_037414265.1 Pseudoalteromonas sp. C12FD-1 | reverse complement strand
TGTAGCAGTTAATGTGCCGTCGTTTAATGCGCTTGCATCAACCGGTTCTGTGACGTATTCGCCATTTTGTACAAGCGCCGTTGTTTCAACTTGGTTTGTGCCATCGCTGATAACAACAGTTACAGTTTGGCCGTCTTCAACATCGGTTACTGTACCGCGTACCACGATTGCTGCACTTTCGCCGTTGCCATTTATAACGCCATCTGCTGTTTTATCAATGCTGGTTGTAATTGCTGCGGTGTTATCAAGTTCTACGCTATCT
>NZ_JBBEVD010000009.1:0-674 GCF_037414265.1 Pseudoalteromonas sp. C12FD-1 | reverse complement strand
GTCTGTATCAGTTGCTGTATTACCTGCTACATCACTGACTGTGGCTGTGGCGGTTAATGTACCATCGTTAAGCTCTGATACGTCTGCACCTGTGATTGTATACGCTTCATCAGTAACGAGTGCGGTGAACGTTTTAGTATTTGTGCCATCAGTTACTGTTACGGTAACCGTTTGGCCATCTTCAACACCTACAGCTGTACCGTTTATGGTTACATTTGTATTTTCACCATTACCATTTATTACGCTATCGTCTGTATCAACAATATCAACTGTGACATTAGCAACCGTATCTTTTGTTAGGTTAGCGGTATTAACCGCTTCATTACCTGCGTTATCAAATACGCTAACACTTACGGTTATGTCGCCATCGGCAAGCGAGCTTATATTTTCGTTATTTACTTCCCAGCTGCCATCGTTATTTATGGTTACATTATCAACGATTACTTTTGTGCCGTCTTTGTCTGTAAAGGTAACAGTTATGCTATTCGTTGACTCTACATCATCAACCACACCGCTTACGCTAACAGCCTCGTCCTCGGCTGCGTTTATTACAGTATCATCTAGCACTAAAGTGGTGCTTGCTTGGGTGTCTTTTGTGAAATCTAGCGTGCTTGTTGCTACGTTACCCGCTATATCTTGTGTGCTTACATCTACTGTGTAGTCGCCATCTGATA
>NZ_JBBEVD010000008.1:0-921 GCF_037414265.1 Pseudoalteromonas sp. C12FD-1 | reverse complement strand
GGTGGCGTTACATCCACTTCACCGTTGTCTGTGCCTGTGCCGGTGTTACCTGCTGCATCGGTGATGCTCGCACTGACGCTGTAGTTACCTTCAGCTAAATCAGTCGCAGGGGTGGCACTCCAGTTACCGTTGGCATCGGTTTGTACATCAATGGTTTGAACTGCGTTGGCCGCATCCGTAAAGGTCACCGTGACGGTGCTGTTTGCTGCATCACTGGTGCCCGTAACCGTTGGCGTGCTGTCGTTGGTGAGCGCTGGTGCATCCACACTCACACTTGGCGCGGTGGTATCGATGTTGCCGCTGCCAGTAATATCGTTGCTGTTGCCCGCTGCATCGCTAATAGTCGCTTCGATACTGTAAGGGCCTTCGGCAAGTGCCGTGGGTACTTCCACTGAGAAGTTGCCGTTAGCATCCACGGTGGTGGTAAAGGTTTGCTCGGCCCCTAAATCATCAATAACCGTAAAGGTGATCACGGTGCCTTCAACCGCATCACTGGTGCCGCTTAAGGTTGGGGTTACGTCGTTACTTGAACCTGGGCTGGTTAAATCAATTGTTGGCGCAATGGTATCTACTTCCCCTGCGCCGGTGGCAGTGGCTTCGTTACCCGCTGCATCGCTTACGCTTGCACTTACAGTAAAGTTGCCTTCAGCAAGTACTTGTGAGGCGGCTACACTCCAGGTGCCATTAGCGCCTAAGGTCGTTGTAACCGTATGCGTGACGTTATTGCTATCGGTGATCTCTACCGTCACGGTGCTGCCCTGTGGTGCATTCGCGGTGCCGGTGATCGTTGGTGTGGTGTCGTTTGTTACGCTTAGCGTATCAACTTCAATCGCTGGCATAGTGGTGTCTATAATACCGGTTTCTGTAGCGCTGCCAATATTTCCTAGGCCATCGTCTACTTCGGCAGTGACCGTGTATTCG
>NZ_JBBEVD010000007.1:0-282 GCF_037414265.1 Pseudoalteromonas sp. C12FD-1 | reverse complement strand
TTCTACGCTATCTTGCGCGCTTACAGGGTTACCCGCCACATCGGATACGCTGGCGGTGGCGGTGAGCGTGCCGTCGTTTAATGCGCTTGCATCAATTGGTGCTGTAACATACTCGCCATTTTGTACAATGGCTTCTACTTCAACGGGTGGGTTTACGCCATCACTAATAGTTACAGTAATGGTTTGACCATCTTCAACGTCGGTTACTGTGCCGCGCACAAGGATTGCAGCACTTTCGCCGTTGCCATTTATAACGCCGTCGGCTGTTTTATCAATGCTGGT
>NZ_JBBEVD010000006.1:0-257 GCF_037414265.1 Pseudoalteromonas sp. C12FD-1 | reverse complement strand
CCTGCACTGTCTTCAAACGTTAGGCTAATGGTGGTGCCATCGGCTGCATCACTTGTCCCGCTGATAGTTGGCGTGGTGTCATTGGTGTCAACCAAGGCATTAATACTAATGCTTGGCGCAGTGGTGTTCAGTGTCGCGCTTTCACTCACCGTGGTGGTGTTACCAGCGTTGTCGCTTACGCTTGCCTCAATGGTGAGCTCACCATCGCTTAAGGCGTTCGGTACATCCGCTGACCAGCTGCCATCGGCTTGCACTGT
>NZ_JBBEVD010000005.1:0-283 GCF_037414265.1 Pseudoalteromonas sp. C12FD-1 | reverse complement strand
GCCGGTTGCCGATCCTGAAATAGTCGGTGTGGTGTCGTTTGTATCGCCTACAGGGTCGATAATTACTGTAGGCGCTGCGGTATCAACCTCACCGGTGGTAGTGGCTGTGGTTTCATTGCCTGCGGTGTCGGTTACTGATACCTCAACGGTAAATTCACCTTCACTTAATTCGTTAGGTACATCCACACTAAAGGTGCCGTCGGCTTGCACTTCGGTAGTAATGGTTTGCGGATTACCCGCTTCATCCGTCACGGTGATCGTTACAACGGTGCCCTCTGGCTCG
>NZ_JBBEVD010000004.1:0-223 GCF_037414265.1 Pseudoalteromonas sp. C12FD-1 | reverse complement strand
TGTCAGTGTCGGTGCAAGGCTATCTATGGTGCCCGCTTGTGTCGCGCCGCCTGTATTGCCTGCCGCATCGGTAATGCTGGCTTGCACACTGTAGCTGCCTTCTGGTAATTCTGGGCTGATTGCTTGCCAGTTGCCGTTGGCATCCACTGTGGCGGTAATGGGAGTTTCATCGCCATTACTGTCGGTGATAACAATGTTTACAACGGTGCCTTCAGGCTCTGTT
>NZ_JBBEVD010000003.1:0-381 GCF_037414265.1 Pseudoalteromonas sp. C12FD-1 | reverse complement strand
CTTAGCGGGTTACCGGCTTTATCTGACACATTAGCTGTTGCTGTTAATATGCCATCGTTTAGTGCACTTGCATCAATAGGTGCTGTAACATATTCGCCATTTGTAACAGTTGCAAAAACTTCTACAGGTTCGTTAACACCATCACTAATTGTTATGGTAACAACTTGCCCATCTTCAACATCGTCAACTAAACCACTCACCACTATTGCGGCACTTTCACCATTTCCATTAATAACACCATCTTCGGTTTTATCAATATTAATAGAAAGTGAAGTTGTATTATCGAGCTCAACTGAATCTTGTGCGCTTACAGGGTTACCTGCTAAATCTGATACGCTTGCTGTAGCAGTTAATGTGCCGTCGTTTAATGCGCTTGCATCA
>NZ_JBBEVD010000002.1:0-998 GCF_037414265.1 Pseudoalteromonas sp. C12FD-1 | reverse complement strand
TTGCTACGTTACCCGCTATATCTTGTGTGCTTACATCTACTGTGTAGTCGCCATCTGATAGGGCATTTAAAATACTGCTATCTAATTCCCAGTTGCCAGCGTTATCTACACTTGCAGTGCCATTAAATACAGTACTGCCGTCACTGTCTTTAATGATAATTGCTACGCTTTGGTTAGCTTCTACATCAGTTACTGTGCCTGCTACTTTAGCAGTGCTTTGCTCAGCATTGTTAATAACAGCATCGTCGCCCACATTTACCGTAACAGCGCTTTGTGTATCTTTAACAATGTTAAGATCTGCATTGGCAGTGTTGCCTGCGGTATCAGCGGTTGTTGCTGTAACAGTCAATGCCCCTTCATTAAGGGATGTCAAATCGAGTGAGTTACTTTGCCACGTTCCATCAGCTAAAATAGTCGCTTGCCCTGTTACCGAAGCACTACCATCAGAAACAGTAATATTGACGATTTTACCTTCTTCAATATTGGCACTTTGACCATTAATAACTACAGCCGATTTTTCTGCATTATTGATCAATAAATCGTTATTTTCACTTGGTATAGAAATGGAAGCTTGGGTATCTTTTTCAAAGGTTGTGCTATTTGTGGCTTGGTTACCCGCATTATCAAGTACACTAACAGTCGCAGTAATAGTGCCATCGGCAAGGGTATTAATATCTGCACTATTAACCTCCCAACTGCCGTCATTATTAATCGTAACATTGTTTATAGTCACGAGTTCGCCACTTTCATCAGTAAAAGTAACTGTTGCTATATTCGTTGGCTCTATATCAGTAACCTGACCACTCACAACAACATTTGTTTGCTCGCTTGCATTTACTACGTCATCACCCGCTGCCATTGCAATGGTAGTAGCTGCTGTTTTGTCGTGTATGGCTGTATCTGTATTAGTGGCTATGTTACCGGCTACATCACTTACGGTGGCTGTGGCGGTTAATGTGCCATCGTTTAAGCCTGATAAATCTGCACCTGTAATCGTG
>NZ_JBBEVD010000001.1:0-202 GCF_037414265.1 Pseudoalteromonas sp. C12FD-1 | reverse complement strand
TAAATCAGATACGCTTGCTGTAGCAGTTAATGTGCCGTCGTTTAATGCGCTTGCATCAATTGGGCCTGTAACGTATTCGCCATTTTGTACAAGCGCCGTTGTTTCAACTTGGTTTGTGCCATCGCTGATAATAACAGTAACAGTTTGGCCGTCTTCAACATCGGTGACTGTTCCGCGCACAACTAAGGCTTCGCTTTCGCCA